>JAAZNB010000676.1 GCA_012798515.1 Chloroflexota bacterium | reverse complement strand
GCGCCGGCGTAGATGCACTTGAAACCGTACATCTGGGCGATCTCCAGGTAATGGTCGTGCAGGTCCGGGTCGGTGGTGCGGGCGTAGATGTAATGGATGACGGTGTCAGAGCCGCTGTGGAAGTCGATGACCATGTCGGTCTGGTCGACGGCCTGGGTGACCACCACGGCCATCTGCTGGGTGACCCAGCCGGGGTTGTAGGGATCGGTGTAGCGCGCCGGGAAGACGCGGTTCATATTCCAGCCGTCCTGCGGGGTGTGGCGGCGGTTGGCGGCGGCGGCCAGGGGGTTGCACACCGGGATGATGGCCACTGCGCCGGCCAGGCTGTCCGTATCCAGCCCGGCGTAAAAACTTCGCAGGGTGTTGGCCGCCGAAAGGGCGTCGCCGTGCAGGGCATTGGTGATCAAAACAGTCGGTCCGGGCAGTTTCCCGTTGATCACGTGGATAGGGATCTCGAGCCTGTTGCCGTCGGGCAGTTCCCCCACCGGGGCGCGGCCGTAGGCTTTTTCGCCGGGTTGGGCTTCAACGTTGAGTACTTTTACAATTGCCATTCTGGCTCCCATAACGATGATTTTGGTAGGCTCCGGCCGGTATCCCGGGTGAAGACACCGGCCAGGGCCGGTCAGCACAGGGGTGCGTTCAGTTCAGGTTGAGTTTGAGCAGCCGGGCTGCGGTCTTCCACAGGATCTTCTCTTTGCTTTCCTGGGGCACCTGCATCTGGTCAATGGCGTCCAGGTTGTACTTGAAGCGCCAGGTGCGGGTGGGGTTGGCGTCGGTGCCGAACATCAGCTTTTCGTCGCCGCGCAGCAGATCGAGGTACAGCTCACCGATATTGGGCATTACCCGGGTCACCTCGGCCAGGCGCAGCGTGGTGTCCACGTAGACGTTGGGGTGTTTGGAGGCAATGCTGGGGTCGTAGCCCAGCGGGTTGCCGTGGGCCATGACCATCTTGGCCTGGGGGTAACGGATGGCCAGCTGGTCGATCAACAGCGGGTCGCCAAAGGCCACTGTGGCAAACTGGGCGTAGATGGGCCCGGTGTGGAACAGGATGGGCACGTCCAGCTCGATGGCTTTCTCGATGACCGGGCCGATCAGCGGGTCGATGGGGGAGAAGTTCTGCATGGGGGGATGCAGCTTGAGGCCCTTGAAGCCCAGGTCCTTGACGTAGTGCTCGAACAGTTTGGCCGCGTCTGGCTCGCGCGGCATTACCGTGGCAAAGCCCATCAGGCGGTCGGGGTATTTCTGGACCAGGGAATGCACGTACTCGCTGGAACGCGCCGCTTCGGCCACGGTCACACCGAGGGCGTCGAGGACGGCCATGTCGATCTTGTTTTCGTCCATGCCCTTGAGGAAATCATTGAAATCGCCGCGTTCCGGGGCGTGGGTATGAAAATCAATTATCATGTTGAAGCTCCTTTGTGTTTTCGATTTGTTTAAGCTCTTCCAGATGACCGACGTAATCGTAATTACGCTTGATTTCCTGGCCGACGAACATGGTCTTGATGGTGCGGATGCCTTCCAGTTTGGCAATCTGTTGGGTCAGGCAGGTGAAGTAATGCTCCATGTTGGGGAAGAAAGCCATGACCACCAGGTTGTGTTCACCGGAGGCATAGGCCACGTAGCGCACCGGGCCCATGGCGGCGAAACCTTCTGCAACGGAAGCCAGGTGGGCGTATTCCACGTCGATGTTCATGATGACGTGGACGTCGAAGCCCAGCAGCAAGGGGTTGGTCACCCCGATGATTTGCAGCACCTTGTTATCGATCAGTCGTTGGATGCGATTGCGGATGGTGTTGACCGAGGTACCCATCATCTTGCTCAGTTCGACGTTCGTCACCTGGCCGTCTTTCATTAAAACCTTCAAAATCTGGTAATCCAAATCATCAAGCTGTATCATTGGATCTCCTGAGGCGGGGAAAGAATTGTGCACTTGTCTGCTAGAAGGCAACGGGGGGCTCCAATAAGATTGACATTATTTCAGTACATTATAGGTTTTTTAAACGAAATGTCAACTAGCACTTTTGGGTCATTAAATTATTTAACTGATATTAGTAATATAATGACATTTTTGCAATC
>JAAZNB010000119.1 GCA_012798515.1 Chloroflexota bacterium | reverse complement strand
GTGCTCTCCAACCAGCTGGACGAGCTGGTCATCTGGCAGATCATGACCCAGATCCAGCAGGAATGCGGCCGCTACGGCATCGAGCCGGAGCACGTCATCAGCCGCCTGGTGTTCGGGGTGGGCACGCGCCTGATCACCTCAGAGGGCGATTCGGCCCTGGATGGGGTGTACAAACTGGTCAGCATTCGCCGCGAGGGAAGCTGGGTTCCGGCCATCAAGATCTCGGAAAGCCCCGAAAAGACGCTCAACCCGGGCCATAAACAGGCCTGGCGCATCTACGACCAGCGCGGCAAGGCCACCGTGGACCTGCTCAGCCTGGAGACGGAAGACCCGCGCCAGATGAGTTCGATCTATCTCCAGCACCCTACCGACCACACCAAGCACCGCGTCCTACCGGCCGGCGCCATTACCCGCATCGAGCCGCTGCTGGTGAACGTGGTCGAGCAGGGCAAGCTGGTCTACGACCTGCCCACCATCGAGCAGATGCGCGCCGTGCGCAAAGTGGACATGGACTGCCTGGACCTGGGCGTCAAACGCCTGGTCAACCCCCACGCCTACCACGTCTCCCTCACCGAGGGGCTGTGGAACCTCAAGGATGAGCTGGTGCGCTCGGGCGGCAACGGCCACGCCGGGTAGCCAGCCTCCTCACAACCCTCCTTCGCCGTAGGAATCCCCGTGCAACTTTGCCGGGCAGATCTCGTATATGCAATAGATGCATAATTGAAGGAGAGACGATCATGAAAAAAGTTTACTGGCTGGCGCTCACCGTGGTCATGTTGGCCACGATGGCCTGTGGGGTCAGCAGCGTTCCGTTCACCGGGCAAGGAGAAAGAGTGGATGGCTCGGGGGAGCGCATTACGGAAAGCCGCCAGGTGAGCGGCTTCGACCAGGTCATCCTGGCTGCTTCCGGGAACGTAGACATCCAGGTCGGTGAAGAAGAAGCGCTGACCATCGAGGCGGACGATAACATCATGCCTTACCTGACCTCCGAGGTCAAAGGGGATACCCTGGTGTTGGGCCAGACGCCCAATTTGTTGATCCACCTGGAGCAACCGGCGCATTACACCCTGACGGTGAAGCAGCTGGAAGGGATCGAGGTTTCGGGCTCGGGGATCGTGTCACTGGACGGCCTGGAGACCCAAGAGATGCACGCTAAAGTGACCGGCTCGGGCAATATTTACCTGCACGACCTCCTGGCTGAGAGCCTGGAGGCGGTCATTTCCGGCAGCGGCGTGATCAGCCTGGATGGCCGCGCCGAGAATGGCAAGGTGCAGATCAATGGCTCGGGCAGTTTCCAGGGCGCTGATTTCGAGACCCAGGAGCTGGACGTGCGTATCAGCGGTTCGGGCAGCGCCCAGGTCCGGGCCCTGGAGAAATTAGACATTTCCATCCCCGGCAGCGGCAACGTCACCTATTCCGGTTCGCCTCGGGTGAGCCAGAGCATCACCGGTAGTGGGAAGATCACCTCTTCCGGGGAGTGAGTACCACCCGGGTCGCTCTTTCCACCTTTCGCTATTTCCCGACTGCCGCTTGGAAGCGCACCAAACGGCAGTCTTTTTTTGCCCCGTGGCCCGCGCCAGGACACAGGCGCCCAAAAGCAAGCTGCTCCGACTGGGTCGGAGCAGCTCTGCTAGGGGGGCGGAGGGAGGGGGACCAACCGCCTCAATCCGAAGTATGCTAAGCAAGTGAAGGCCGTAGATGGATGCGGAAAAGCGTTCCTTGGTGGGGTTGGCTGTCCAGCGTAATCTCGCCGCGGTGTTCCTGGATGATGCCCAGTGTGGTCGAGAGGCCTAACCCCATGCCATCTGGCTTGGTGGAAAAGAAGGGGTCGAACACCCGGGACTGAAGCTCGAGAGGGATGCCACAGCCCGAGTCCTGTACGTCCAGCAGCACCCGCTTTTCCGGTTCGGCGTACCCGGTACGCACCAGGATCGCCCCGCCTTCGAACACGGCATCCCGGGCGTTGACGATCAGGTTGAGGATGGCCTGCTTGATCTGGGTGGCGTCACAGTACACGGCCGGCAGGCCGGGGGCGTATTCGACCACCATGTGGATCTGGGGGCGGGCCGTCAGGTGATGTTCGACCAGGATCAGCGTGTCACGCAGGATCTCGTTCAAGTCCTCGGGTTGTTTCCTGCCGCAGCAGCCGGTTACGTAGGTTTTTAAGGCTCGCGCAATTTCGTTACATTGCCAGCCGCAGCGCTGGATCTTGAGCAAGGATTCGATGAGCTGTTCCTGGCCCAGGGGGGCCTCCCCGTAGTCGTTCAACAGCTGTTCACTGCGGTTCAGGATATCGGTGATGGGCCCGTGCAGGGCCTCGGCCAGGCCATCGGCCAGCCTGTCCAAAACGGCCAGTTTTTCCTTGTGGATGGCCGCTCGCTCGATCATCTTGCGCTCGGTGATGTCGCGGGCGACGAGCATCACCTGCTGCGGGTCGGTGCTGCCGCGCGTCAGGCTGACTTCTGCCGGGAAACAACCGCCGTCTTTGCGCCGGTGCCAGGTCTCGAATAACGTTCCGGGCAGATCGGCTTGCCTGTCGGAGAAGGCGTGCTCGTGGGCCGCTTGGTTGGCCTGCAAACCGGTAAGGTTCATGCCTACCAGCTCGCGCTTTTCGTAGCCATATATCCGTACGGCGGCCTGGTTCGCATCGGTGATGCGCCCGTCTGCCTGGGCAAACAGGATGGCATCGTTGGCATCCATGGCGATCAACCGGTAGCGATGGAGGACCTCTTCATCGGGCCATTGATTGTTGGTGTCGAGGGTCGGATGGATTGGGTGATGATCTACGTTCATACGAAAACTGGCAGTCAAAGAACACCCTTTTAAGACATCCAAATTTTTGCACGACAGGACCGTGGGGAAGAGGATAGACCAGGGAACCTTGTGGAATTTAACACTCAAATTTCCCCCCGGTTGACCGGAGCCCTACCTGTAAAAACGTACGACGCTCGGACAGACGTGCGCCCGTGGTTATTTTGTTCCTATTCCATTATCATTTTTTCGTGGGCTTCGATTGTCAGTTACAGGCCCATATTTTTGTAAGAATTACACCTGGAGCCTGTCGTTATTTGTCTTACAATTGGGCGCCGACCAGCTTGTTGCTCACCGCGTAATAGGTCAGCTCGGCGTTATTTTTCATGTTCATCTTGGAGAGGATGCGCGCCCGGTAGGTGCTGACCGTTTTGACCGAGAGGGACAGGATTTCGGCGATTTCGGAGATGGTCTTGCCGGAAGCGATCAGCTGCATCACCTGGTATTCACGGTCCGAGAGCAGCTCGTGCACCGGGCGGTCGTCGTTGCGGTTGAGCCCCATGGCCATCTTTTCGGCCAGGCTCTGGCTGATGTACCTGCCGCCGCGGTGGATCTTGTGGATGGCTTCGACCAGCTCCTCGGGCGCGCTTTGCTTGTTCATATAGCCGGCTGCGCCGGCCTTGAGCACCCGCAGGGCGAACTGGTCCTCGGGGTGCATGCTCAGGATCAGCACCGGCAGGTGGGGGGAGTTTTGCCTCAGCTCGCTCAGCACGTCCAGGCCGCTGCGCCCCGGCATGCTGATGTCCAGGATGACCATATCCCATTTCTGTCGCCGCACCATATCGAGCACTTCCTGGGCATTTTGCGCCTCTCCCACGATGGCCATACCGGGTTCCTCATCCAGGATTTGTTTGAGTCCCTTGCGCACGATAGCGTGGTCGTCGGCGATCAGGATTCGCATCATTTGAACGCTCCTCCGGGTTTAATTTTCACCTGCCTGCGCCTCCAGATAGGGGAAACGGGCCAGGATCTGCGTGCCGATCCCCGATTTGCCGTTGAACTCGATCTTCCCGCCGAACATGTGGGCTCGCTCGCGCATGCCGATCAGGCCAATCGATTTGATATCCTCGATGTCTTCCTGGCGGATGCCCGTGCCGTTGTCCTGGATCTCCAACACCAGGTCGCCGTTTTCACGGCGCAGCGAGATGCTGATTCGCGTGGCCTGGGCGTGGCGGACGACGTTGGTGAGGCTTTCCTGGCAGATGCGGAAGAGGGCCGTCGAAAGCTTGGGGTCGATCTCCATGTCCGGCAGCCGGCTGCGGAAACGGCACTTCGTGCCGCTGCGGCTCTGGAAATCTTTGGACAGCCATTCGATGGCCGGCACCAGTCCCAGGGTATCCAGCACGCTGGGGCGCAGTTCGGTGGAGATGCGCCGCACGGCGTCGATGATCAGGTCCACGACCATGACCATGGAGGCGATCTTATTTAAGCGCGCCTGGGCCACGCTCTGGGTGTCTTGCTTCTCGATCTTGCTTTTCAACCAGTACAGGTCCATCTTGAGCCCGGTCAGCGACTGGCCCAGCTCGTCGTGGATCTCGCGGGAGATGCTGGCGCGCTCTTCCTCGCGCACCGATTGCAAGTGGGCCGAAAGGGCGCGTAGCTCGTTGAGCGACCGTTCCAGCTGCACTTCGGCCCGGGCCTGTTCGGTGACGTCGACCCCGATGGCCCAGCTGTGCCAGCCGGCGATGGGAAATTCACTCGAAATGTTCGACCAGGCAATGTTGCGCACGCTCCCGTCTTTACAGGTCAGGTTCCAGATCCAGCTGCGGAAATCGGCCTTTTCTCGAGAGCGGGCGATGCTTTCCGCGATCATGGCCTGGCGGTATTCCTGGTCGGGGTAGAGCATATCCCAGGCGTTGGGATTGCCCACCATCTCGTCTTCGCTATAGCCGGTGACGCGTTCGCTCTCCCGGTTCCACAGGACGAAATTGTTATCGACGTCCATGGCGTCCAGCATGACGGGCATATTTTCGATGATGGTGCGCAGGCGCTCTTCGCTCTGCTGCAAGATCTGCTCGGCCCGCTTACGGTCGGTGATGTCGTACAGGATGCAGTGCGTCTGGCGGAAATTACCGTAGGCATCGAAACTGAGCTGGCCGTCGATGACCACGTTGAGCACGCTGCCGTTCTTGCGAATCACCTCGAACTCGGCGCCGTGGATCCTGCCGTTGTGAATGAACTGGTCGAACATGCCCTGGAAGAATTCCCGGGAGGCCGGGGTGAGAAACCCTCCGAAGGAGCACCCCAGCACTTCCTCTGCCTGGTATCCCAGCAGGTTCAGCCAGGCGTGGTTGACCTCCACCAGAATCCCTTGGGCGTTGAGCGACTGGTAGCCCAGGGGCGCGTCTTCGTAGAGCAGGCGGAAGCGCTGTTCGCTTTCCTGCAGGGCTTTCTCGTTGGCTTTTTGCTCGGAGACGTCGCGCGAGGTGCTGCACACCAGGAAACCCTTTTCAGTCTTGATGGCGTACACGTTGGATTGGACCACAAAGGGGCTGCCATCCAGGTGTTCCATCTCGGCCTCGTACGTGTGCTCGAACCACACGCCCTTGCCGGTGGCCAGCAGGCCGGCGAAGGCTTCTTTGAGGGCGGCGTACTTTTCCGGGGTCTTGTATTCCGGCCCGGATACGCTGTACATCACGTCCCACAGGGGTCGCCCCACTACCTCGGCCCGCTGGAGTTTGAAGATCTTTTCCGCGCTGGCATTCCATTCGATGATCATGCCCGTCTCGTCGGCCAGCACAATGGCCTCGTAGGATTGTTCTACCAGCAGGCGGTATTTGCGTTCGCTTTGCAGCAGGGCCTCGCGAGCCCGGAGCTGCTCGGTCACGTCTTCGGCGGTGCCGATAATTTGCCGCGTGCTGCCGTCCGGGTTGCGCAGGAAGATCGATTCCTGGCTGCGCAGCCAGGCCCAGCTCCCGTCCTTGCGGATCATGCGGTAGGTGATATCGAAGATTTCTCCGTCGCGGGCGAGCAGCATATCCTCACGGTGTTTGCGCATGGCTTCCTGATCGTCGGGGTGAAACTTGCTGGAGAAGAACCCGGACTGGGCTGCGATGATTTCTTCGACCGTATAGCCCAGCAATTCGACGACCTTGGCATTGCAGTACACGATCTGCAGCGTTTCCATGTCGTGGATATAAACCAGGTTAGGGGTGGTCTCGACGATTTTGCGCACGAAGTTCTGGCTCTCGCGCAGCGCCTCTTCGATCTGTTTCCGTTGGGTGACGTCGTGGGTGGCGATCAGCGAGGCCGGGCGGTCGTTGTAAGTGATCGGGGAGGACCAGGTCTCGACGATTATTGGGGTCCCGTCGGAGCGCTGCAGGCGGAATTCAAGGGGGGGATTGGATTTGTTTTCCAGGGTGCGCTGCAGGCGTTCTTCGAGCAGGGCGCGGTATTCTTTGATGACCGGCTCCAGGACGCCCTGGCGGTTGATGTCTTCCAGGCTCTTATAGCCCATCAGGTCCAGCACGGCGGAATTGGCGTACACGTAGCGCTTGTCCTGGATGACGGCGATGGGGATGGGCACGAAACCGACCAGGTGGCGGTAGCGTTCTTCCGATTCTTGCAGGGCGCGGAAATACTGTACCTGTTCGGTGATATCCAGGATGGAAATGATCACCCGGCCCAGGTTGGATTCGAACCCGGGCACGGCCTGCCAGGTCAGCTCCAGGCTCATTGGGCGCATCAGGGAGGTTGGGTTGTGGATGACGGCGTGAAAATTGGATTTCCCGGTCGCGATGGCCACAAATTCGTCCAGGTAGCGCAGAGAAGCCGTTGCCTGGAGGCTGTTGAAATG
>JAAZNB010000675.1 GCA_012798515.1 Chloroflexota bacterium | reverse complement strand
TGACAGAGCCGGTGGCGGGCTAGCCAGGCGGGCGCAATACCCCCATCCTCCCGCGACATAGGTAAGCCGATTTCAAGACAACCCTGAAATCACCCTGCCCGGCGGCTGTATATCCTGTATAATAGAACATAGTTTCTATTTCCGTCTTACAGGATCGCAGGTATGTACGTCAGGCAAAATTGGTTAACCATCACGGCTTTGTTCTGGATCGCCCTGGTCGGCATCCTGCTCTTCTCCGACGCCACCACGGTCTCGGTGGCGGCCATGATGCCCCAGGTACAGCTGGCCACCCTGCCCGCCACGGAAGCCCCGGAGGGACAGGCGGCCCAGGAGGCCCCGCCGCAGATCGAGATCACCCAGGTTACCCCGCTGGAGCCCGGCGCCACGCCCTTCCCGGACGTGGGCGACCCGGACTATTTTGTTCCCCCCTACACTTCGTACGTCATCACCCAGGGCATCCATGGCCAATCCTACGGCCACATGGCCATCGACATCGCCGGTGGGGCCGGCGTGCCGGTGCTCTCCCCCATCAATGGCATGGTGACGGCCAACTACGTGGACGAGAACGGTAATCCCTGGCTGCTGATCGAAAACCAGCACTACACCGTCACCCTGCTGCACGGAGACTACACCGTCCCGGTCGGGCTGGTGGTGCAGGCCGGCCAGCAGGTGGGCATGGAGAGCAACCGGGGCACCACGGCCGACATGAACGGCGTCCCGTGTAACGGTCGGCCCAACTGCGGCTACCACACCCACCTCAACGTGTTCGACAAGACCCTGGGCGCCAACGTCAACCCCCTCGACCTGCTCTCCCCCTGAGCCACCTCTCGCCTATGCGCAGTCAGCGCACCCGCCCGGCCAACGCCAGCTCCTCGCCCTGGGCATACAGCTCGACCACCTGCCGGGCGGTCTCGTACACCGCCTGGCGCAGTTCGAGGGGCTCGAGCACTTCCACGTTGGTCCCCAGCGAGGCTACCTTGGTACAGGCGCTGTGGAAGGAGAAAAAGGTGACCCGCATACGCACCCAACCCTGCGGATCCGGCTGCTCCAGGCGCTCGAAGGTGCCCACATCGTTGCCGGCAAAGCTGCGTACGGCCTGCGGGTGGACGCGCACCAGCGCTTCGCAGGACGGCTCGTCCGAACGGCGGTCGTCTTCGAACATACGGCAGGCCTCCGTCCAGAAGGGCACGATGTCGAACTCGGGGGTGCGGGAGAACTGCTCGGCGCTGATCTCCACGTGGCGCAGGCGCGAGATGCGGAAGGTGCGCATCTCGCCGTCCATCTGCCGTCCCACCAGGTACCAGATATTGGATTTGGCCACCAGGGCGTAAGCCTGCAGGCTGCGCTCGGTCAGGGTGCCGTCCGGGCGCTGGTAGCGAAAATGCACCACGCGGTCGTCCCACACGGCCTGCTGCAGCACGGACAGGAAAGGCACCGGGTCCAGGGTGTGAAACCAGCCTTCCGGGTCGATGTAGAACCGCTGGCGCATACGCTCGGCTTCACCCCGGTGTACCTCCGGCAGCCCCGCCAGCAGCTTGAGCAGCGTATCGGACGAGGCCCGTCCTAACCCCAGGTCGCGCAGCGGCCCCGCCCCACTGGTGATAAACAGGGAACGCACTTCCTTCAGGGAGAAACCGGTCAAAGACACGCGGTAATTCTCGTCCAGGAAGATGCCGCCGTTCACGCCGGACTGGCAAAAGATGGGCACGCCGGCAAAGCTGAGCGCGTCCACGTCGCGGTATACCGTGCGCTCGGAAACTTCCAGCTCGGCGGCCAGGTCTTGGGCGGTCATCTTGCCCCTGGATTGCAACAGCAGCATCAAGGTCAGTAGCCGGTCGGCCCGCACAACGTCCTCCTTGTCCTGTAACGAAAAATCCGTTCAGGAAAATGGTTGGGGTACGTGATTTTGGGCGGTTTCAATGCCCAAAATCACGTACCCAGATCCCTTTCCCCTTTATCCCGCATCCAGGTTAACTATACCAAAAATCCCTGACAACTGCTGTCAGGGATTGGCTTACCGGTTGTTACAGGGCTCACCCCAGGGTAACCACCACCTGGTGAACTCCACCGCCCGGCTGCACCGGCAGGAGGTTATCCGCCAGGCGCCGGCCGTCCAACGTGACCGCCGCCACGCCCCGGCCGGTGTGCTGCGGATTGCGCACTTCGATCACATACCAGGCCCCGCGGAAGCAGCGCCGCATGCGAAAGCCTTCCCAGCCGGCCGGGATACACGGGTCCACGCGCAGCCCGGCGTAGGTCGGGCGCACCCCCAGGATGTACTGCGTGGCCGCCTGGTACATCCACGCGGCCGTGCCCGACAACCAGCTGTTGCGCGCCAGCCCAAACTGGGGGTGCTCGCCGCCCAGTACGTTCTGGGGATAGACGTAGGGCTCACATTCGTAAACCTCGATGCGCTCGTTCTTGGCTGCCGGGTTGGTCTGGGCGTAATACTGGTAGGCGCGGTCACCGTGGCCCACCAGGGTCTCGGCCACCATCACCCACGGGTTGACGTGCATAAAGATGCCCCCGTTCTCCTTGGCGCCGGGCGGGTAGGTGGTGATGCCACCCTTGGCCGGATCGTAGCCATCGAAACCCGGGGCGCTGAGCTGGATGCCCTGGGTGGTATTCAGGCGCCGGTAGACCGCTTCCAGGGCCTGTTCGGCCTGTTCGGGCGTGGCAAACCCGGCCATGACCGGCCAGGCCTGCCCGTAGGCGTAGATCTGCCCGGCCGGGTTGAGGTGAGAGCCCAGCGGGGCGCCCTCCGCATCCAGGTAGCTGATGAACCACTCGCCATCCCAGCCATATTCCTGCACGCGGGCACGCATCTCGGCAAACCACGCCTGGTACTGCGCTGCCGTCGCCGCGTCGCCCCGCCAGTGGGCCAGCTCGGCCAGGTCGGCCAGCGCCCGGCCGTACAGACAGGCGGTCAGCAGCGATTCGGCCCCCGCCGCCAGGTTGAGGGTATCGTTCCAATCGGCAAAGCCCAGGAGCGGCAGGCCGTGGGCGCCGCGATCCTGGTGGGTAAAAGCCACCGCCCGCTGCAAATGCTCCCACACGCTGCCCGTCTCCACGGGCTGCTCGTGGCGGTCCTTCTCATAAAAGGGCACTTGCGCCTCCAGGAAGGCAAAATCGCCGCTCTCTTTCAGGTAAGCGCAGGCCGCCAGCACGGCCCACAGCGAGTCGTCGCTGTAATAATGTGGCCGGTCTTCCATCTCCATGGCGTCGCCCATGCTGCCCACCATGGTCAGCGGGTTGAACTGGTGCATGGCCGAGCCGTCC
>JAAZNB010000674.1 GCA_012798515.1 Chloroflexota bacterium | reverse complement strand
TCGAGCTGGCCCATTTTGACCCACACGCGAGCGCGCAGCCCCGAGTTGACGCTGGTCAGCCAGACCGGGACCTGGTTCTCCTGCGAAAGGCGCTCGGCCTGGCGCGCCGCAGCTTCACAGGCTTCCAGGTCATGGCGGGCTATGAGCAGGCGCATCCACACCTGGTGCGCCCATAGCAAGGACCACAGTTTGCTGGTCGGGCTGCACAGGTCCATCCCGCGGCGGATGTAGCTTTCGGCTTCGTCGAGTTCACCGCGTTCGCACAACAGAAAGCCCCACCCCAGGTACAGCATGCCTGCCACGGAGTCGTTCTCCAGGCGTTTTTCGCGCACCAGGGCCAGGCCCTCCTGGCAGAGCTCGGCGGCGTCATTCATCTGGCCGCGGGCCCACAGCACCATGGTGAGCTGGGTCATGGCGTCCAGTACCATGAAGGCCTGCCAGGCCTGCTTCCCGGCGCGGATGGCCTCGAACATGTTGCGGGTGGCGCTGACCGGGTCCCCGGTGGACAGGTTGAGGTTGCTGAGGGTGATGAATAAGGCCGGCCGCCACGGGGACTGGTCGTCGGGCGAGATGTGCTCGAAGACCTGTTGGATGTAGGCCTGGGCGCGGTGGATATCTCCCTGGCAGACGGCAATCAGGGCGCGGATCGAGGCGCTGCGGCTGGCCAGCCAACCGGCCAGTGGATCGCCGGGGGCCAGTTCAGGCAGGCGCTGCTCGAGGGCTTGCAGGCGTTGTTCCGCTTCCTGGATGTCTCCATGGGTGGTCAGCACGGCGACTTCGAACAGCGGCAGGCGCGGGTGGTCGCTCAGCTGTTCCTCGGGCAAACGGCGGATGGATTTGAGCAGCAGACTGTGCTGGCCGTTTCCCAGCAGCTCATCGGCGGCTTCGTCAATCAGGCCGGCGGCGCGTTCGAAATCTCGCCCTGAGAAGGCGTGTTCGACTGCGGCGTAAAAATCACCGTTGGCGGCATACCAGTGAGAGGCCCGGGCGTGCAGGCGGCGGCTTTGGCCGGGATAGGCCTGGCCGAGACGTTTGCGTAACAGGTCCAGGAACAGGGCATGGTAGCGATACCAGCTGCGCTCTTCGTCCAGGGCAACGATGAACAGGTTGTTGTCTTCCAGGTATTCCAGGGTGCGCTGTGCTGCCGGCAGGTCTCCACCGCTTTCCCCGGCCAGCAGGGCGGCGCATAGTGGGGCGCACAGACTATCCAGAATGGAAGTCTGGAGTAAAAACGCCTGTACTTCGGGCGGCTGGCGTTTGAGCACTTCTCCGGCCAGGTAATCTAAGACGTAACGGTTGCTGCCCGAAAAAGAGTCGATGAAAGCCTCTGTATCGCTGCATTTACGCAGCGAAACGGCGGCCATTTGCAGGCCGGCCACCCAGCCTTCGGTCTTGTGGTGCAGCGTCGCTACCGCCGCGGGTGAGAGCTGCAAACCGGCGCTGCCGTTCAGGAAGTCGCCGGCCTCGGCGGCCGAAAAGCGCAGGTCGTCCAGGCGCACGTCTACCAGCTGGCCTCTAGCGCGCAGCGTGGCCAGCGGTAGAGCCGGGTCACTGCGGGTGAGCAGGACCAGGCGCAGCTGTGCGGGCAGGTGGTCTACCAGGTAGGCGATTCCCTGGGTAATGGCCGTCGAGCGCACCAGGTGAAAATCATCCAGCACCAACACGCGGCAGGAGGACGCCTGAGACAGCTGGTTGATCAGCTGGTCCAGGAAGGCCAGGGGAGTGGCGGATTGAAAAACAGGCAGGGCGGGCCGGCGCGGGCCGCCGTCCACCTGCGCATCCTGACGCAGGGCAGCTACCAGGTAGGACCAGAAGGTGAGCGGGTCGTTGTCTTGCTCGTCCAGCGATAGCCAGGCGTAGGCCGGGGCGCCCGGGCGGTGAACCCAGGCACTCACCAGGGTGGTCTTGCCAAACCCGGCCGGGGCGGAGACCAGGGCCAGGCGGACGCCTTCGGCCAGCAGGCCATCCAAGCGGGTAAACAGGCGGGCACGATCGACCCAGGTCTTTTTGTTAGGCTGGGGGATCAATTTGGTGACCAGGAAGGTGGGTTGCGCCATCGCTTTTATTTTAGCTTTAACCGCCCTGCTTGGAAACTGTATTTTGGACTGCATTGCCTGGCGGCGCGCGGCAGCCGGCGCGCCCCATCCATGCCTGCTGCGCATGCGCCGGGCAGATTTTACAAACCGTTAACCGGCTGCTAACCTCCCCGTCCTGTATTGGCTCCCATTCTCTCTATACTAATATTAACACTCCGGGTATTCCAAATCATCCATCGAGAGAGTTGGCCATGAAACTCTACCTGCGCTCTACGCTGGCTTTGTTAGGGCTGATGACCGGGTTTTTTACCGCTCCGCTGCCCCAGTCCGTTCCCGCTGCCCGCGCCCTCTCCGGGACAACCTTCACAGCTTCCCCGCCGGGAGGAAATTGGGAAGGCTATTTCGAACGTTCTATCACGGCCAGTAATTCGGTCTCGGGCGTGTCGGTGGTGGCGACCACCAGTGTGCACGGGGATATCTTCATCCAGAACCCGGCCGGCCATTTGGGCGGCAAGATCGGCCCTATCGACTACCAGATGGAATACGAGGTCAGCGGTCCCTCTGCGGTGAGCGGCTATTGCAAAGGCCAGCTCAACCTGTCCATCGACGGCGGCAGCATCCAGGCCGGGGCCAATGACCTGCCCGTATTTGTGTTGGATGTCTCCGTGGTGGATTCTTCCATGGAGTGCAACCCGGCCGGGCTGGGCGACGCGATTACCCAGACCGGCGGTACGCTGACCTTGAAATCCCTCCAGTATGCCGGCGGTAAAGCCAGTGGGGAGCGAGCCGATTTCTCTGACGACTGGATCGATTTTGCCGTGGCCAACCTGATCAAAGGCGGCGCCAGCGTCAGTACGTTTGAGTATTGGGAGTTGAACAATACGTCTCCATCTGTCGAACAGGTCAGCTCGCAATACCGGCAATATTTTCTGGAAAATATCTCCCTGGAGAACCGTTACCAGGCGGAGGTGGATTGGCGAGCCCTGTCTCCGGGCAAGGTTACTTTTAGCCTGGGGGAGAACGTTCAAGAAGGAGCCCTCTCGGGCAGCACGGCCAGGGCGATCTTTGACCTGGGAACCTTGCCGGCCGGGGAAAACGTCTTGAGCGTGGTGGCCTCCAGTGCGGACGACAGCCCATCTGAAGCGTTGACTTATGGGTTTCAAATCGTTCCCCTGGAGCCCTGGGCGCAGCGCTTGGGGTTTACGGCGACTCCGGCGGGGGATCACGTCCTGTACCGGGGCACAAAATCTGTGCCGGAGGCGCCCTTGAAGGCCTTCGTCCAGATTCCCGAGCT
>JAAZNB010000673.1 GCA_012798515.1 Chloroflexota bacterium | reverse complement strand
TTTTACCCAAAACTAATAAATTGAAAACCGCAATTCCCTGTGCAGGCCGCTATTGTCCATAAGGTGCACGGTAAAGTCCAAATACCCATTTCTATAATGGAGGCATAAGAATGTCTACCCAATCCCCAAAAGCAGACATACCTATGAGCGAAACCATACGCGAACAAGTGTCCATCCGAGGTCAAAGTGCATTCGTCGAGACGGCGAAAGCCCATGCCACACGGGTATGGAAGCTGGCCGTAAAGTACCGCTGGCTCTACCTGATGATGATCCCCGGCCTGCTGTATTTTGCACTGTTCCGTTATCTGCCCTTGTGGAACGCGCAGATCGCCTTCAAGGATTTCAAACCCTTGCTGGGGGTAGAAGCCAGCCCGTTGATCGGGTTCAAACACTTCGTCACGTTCTTCAATTCATTTTACTTTAGCCAGCTGATCGGCAACACCCTGATCATCAGCCTGTTAAAGCTGGTGTTCGGCATGCCCGTGGCCGTCATCCTGGCCATCGGGCTGTACGAGACGGTTTTAAAGTATTTTTCCAGGTTCGTGCAGACCATTGCCTATATGCCCCACTTTCTATCCTGGGTCATCATGTACGGCATCTTGCTGGTCATCCTGTCCCCGGGGAACGGCCTGATCAACGAGATCATCAAGGCCAACGACGGCCAGCCGATCAGCTTCCTTACCTCCCCCGAATGGTTTCGCTGGGTGCTGGTGGGCTCGGACATCTGGAAGGAGACCGGTTGGAGCACCATCATCTACCTGGCCGCCTTGATGGCCATCGACCCCGGCCTGTTCGAAGCCGCCTCGATCGACGGCGCCTCCCGCATGCAGCGTATCTGGTACATCTCCCTGCCCGGCATCCTCAGCGCCGTGGTGGTTGTGCTGCTCCTGCGTATCGGCAGCATCCTGGACGCCGGCTTCCACCAGGTGTTCGTCCTCTACTCACTGCCCGTGTACAGCGTGGGCGACATCATCGACACCTGGGTTTATCGCCAGGGCATCCTGGAATTCCAGTTCAGCCTGGCCACCGCCGTAGGTTTGTTCAAAGGTTTGATCGGCCTGGTGCTGCTGCTCAGCGCCAACAAGCTGGCCAAACGCTTTACCGGTTCAGGACTGTACTGAGAGGAGCCAGCCATGCAAAGCATCAAAAAAAACCGGGACGACCTGCTCTTCCAAATCCTGGTCAACCTGTTCCTGATTTCGCTCCTGGCCGTGATGGTCCTGCCCCTGTGGCGCGTGTTCGTCATGTCGATCACGCCCTTGAACTACATCGACACCCAAACCTATGGCATGTGGCTGAACCCCTCCATGTGGTCGTTCGAAGCCTACAAACAACTGCTCAGCCACCCCTCGTTCTTACGAGCCACGACCAACAGTTTCATCATCACTTTCGGCGGCACGACCATCAACATGCTGCTCACCGTGCCCCTGGCCTACGCTCTGTCGAACCGGCGCCTGCCGGGGCGCAAATTTTTCATCACCCTCATTCTGATCCCCTTCCTGTTCAACGCCGGCATGATCCCCACTTACCTGGTGGTGCAGAAGTTCGACCTGGTGGATACCTTCTGGGCCGTCATCTTGCCCGGGGGCATTAACATCACCAACCTGCTGATCATGAAGAACTTCTTCGAAGGGCTGCCGGACGAGCTCGAAGAGGCGGCTTACCTGGATGGCGCCAATGAAATACAAGTCCTTTTCCGGGTGGTCCTGCCCCTGGCCAAGCCCATCCTGCTGACCATTGGCCTGTTTTACATGGTAGGTCACTGGAACGAGTTCTTCTCGGCCATCCTGTACCTCAACGACGCCAAGCTCCAGCCGCTGCCCGTGCTGCTGCGCAATATCCTCCTGGCGGCCAACATCAACGAGTACGTCGAATACGATGCCTTCAGCAATGCCTCCATACAGGCTATCAAAGCCGCCAGCGTGTTTCTCACTATGCTCCCTATGGTCATTATTTACCCCTGGATCCAGCATTACTTTACCAAGGGCACCCTGCTAGGTGGTGTCAAAGAGTGACGATCAAAAAGGAGGGCGCCCATCGGAAACCACTGAACGATGATTGTTGATCCAAACTGCCTGCTGTAACTTCCAATCCATCAGTTGAGGAGAAAGGTCCCGCATGAAAAGGATATTGCTCAAACTATTGCCGGCCTTGCTGGTGATTTCATTCATCGCCACGGCCTGCGCCCCGGCTGCGCCTGCAGTCGCCCCTACCGAAGCTGCCGCTCCCGCTGAAGCTGCAGCGACGGAAGTACCTGAAGTGGAAGAAGAACCTACAGCAACTCTGGTCCCCACCGAGGCTGCCCCGGTTGATATCGAACTGTGGGCCGGTGGGCGTGTCACCGAAGCTGGGCCCCCGCCGGACGATTGGGCGGCCTACGACATCATCGCCAACGAATTGAACATCAACCTCAAGTTGGTTCTGCTTCCTTCGACCCAGGCGGATCAAGACACCAAGATCAACGCCGCCGGCGCCAGCAACTCTCTGCCTGACCTGTTCATGGTCAACCGCGACACCTGGTACAAACTGGTGCAGGCCGGCCTGATCGCCAAGGTGGACGACCTGCTGCCCTTGATGCCCGTGCGCACCGAGACGCATTACAGCGACGTAGATCGCAATAAGCTGGTCACCATCGACGGAGCCATGTACGGCCTGCCCGATCCGGGCGCCATGCCCAGCACCGACGGCCTGGTCATCCGCCAGGACTGGCTGGACAAACTGGGCCTCGAATCCCCCACCACCCTGGACGAGTTCATGGAAGTGGCTCAAGCCTTCA
>JAAZNB010000672.1 GCA_012798515.1 Chloroflexota bacterium | reverse complement strand
GGTGGGCAAGGTCGATTATGGGCGAGAAGCACACCTGTACGAAATCATTCTCAACCAGTTAGCCGCCGATTTCAAGCCAATGTCCGCCTGGACCTTTCTGCGCCAGGGCACCGGTATGCTCGACGAGTATATCGTCGAGAGTGAAGAGTACGTCGGACTGGGTTCGGGCGCTTTCAGCTTCCTCAACGGAACGTTATATATAAACACCTTCTCGCTGCGGGAATACGGCCAGGCTATCGACGCCGGGCGCATGTCGGTTTCCGCCAAGCAGTCTTATGGCAAACGTGAGCAAATGCGCTACCGGTTCATGATGGAGCTCTTCAGCCTGCGCTTCAATCGCCAGCGCTTCAAGGAATCCTTTGGCATCCCGGCTGAGTTTGGCCTGATGATCGAAATGCTGTTCATGCTGCTGGCGGGTTCGTTTTCACACGTTGACCAAGATGCCTTTTATTTGACCCCGCGCGGCAAGTATCTATCCGTGGTCATGATGCGCGAATTCTTTTCTGGGGTAAATAATGTGCGCGACGAAGCCCGCCGCGCATTGAACGATGAAGAACGCATGTGTGCCTTCCCCTTGAAGGGCAAGCAGCTGACCACATCCCACTATTAAGCGTCAGGTTTTTGTAGTTATTTTGGCCGGTTTTAACGTCCAAAATAATATACACAGTTCTTTTCCCGCCTATCCAAATTTAGGTTAAAAACGCCAGCCCGGATCGAAGGCCTCGGCCAGCAGCCGAGAGGTAGCCACGCACCGCTGTGCGAGCTGCAGGGGCTCCAACGATTTATAGATGCCGGCGGAGACGTCCCGGGCAGGAACCCAAACTCCGGCCAGGCGGGCCGCCCCACTGCGGCCGGTTCCCGGCAGTAGAGCACTTTCAGCGGCTGGCCCAGGGGCGCCGTATGTGTAGTCCAACCCGTCGCCGGCCGCCTTGTGGATGAGCGTATCGATGTTGGCCCTGGACGCCCGGTGTGAATCGCCACGCGCTTTTTTTGGCAGATATAGCGGTTTGAAATTCATTCACTTGACTTCACCCGCCAAACGTGCTATAGTTTTCTTGGAAACGCTTCCAATAGTATAGCAATTTACATCGATTGCATCATAAATCAATCAGAATAACGTTATAAAACACTTGTTTTTATATTATAGGGCGGAAAATACATCAAAAACAACGTGACAACGCTTCCATTCGCTATTCACCCGTCACTCATTTAACCTGACCCTCCATATCGCTTATCCCAAGGTGGGAACGCTTCCATATTATGGCCAAACGCCCGAATAAAGTTACTATTGTCGATGTTGCCACCGAGGCCGGTGTCTCTTTTGGCACCGTCTCGCGTGTGCTCAACCAGGATGCCCACGTCAAAAGCGAGACCCGCCAGCGAGTCCTCGAGACCATCCACCGCCTGGGTTACGTGGCCAACCACCAGGCGCGCAGCCTGGCCAGTGGCGTATCCAAAGTAGTTGGCGTCCTGGTGCCCGACCTGGGCACCGGTTATATTGGGGAAATTATGCGTGGGATCGATGTCGAGCTGGGAATTTCCGGTCACGATCTGGTGCTGTATACCACCCACCGCGCCGCGGCCAAAGAGGCCAATTACGTCGCCAACCTGGCGCAGTCCATGGTGGACGGGTTGTTGATCGTGCTGCCGCGCAAACCGGCCGACTACACCGGCACACTCACGGAGCGTAAATTCCCCTTTGTGTTAATCGACCACCAAGGCACCGGGGAAGACTGCGCCGCAGTGGGCGCCACCAACTGGCAGGGCGCTTACAGCGCCACCGAATACCTGATCAAACTGGGGCACCAGCGCATCGGTTTTATCACCGGTTCGCTCGACCTGGGCGCCGCCCTGGACCGCCTGGACGGCTACAAATCTGCCCTGCGCACCTACCACCTAGCGGTGGATCCGCAATTGATCTATGAAGGCACGTTCAACCAACCTGACGGGTATACCGGCGCGGGCTGCCTGCTCGAGCTGGAACAACCTCCCACGGCCATCTTTGCCTCCAATGACATGATGGCCATGGCGGCCATGGACGCCGCTCGCGACCGGGGCTACCACGTTCCCCAGGACATCTCCATCCTGGGCTTCGACGATATCCCCCAGGCCTCCCTGGTGCGGCCGGCGCTGACCACCGTGCGCCAGCCGCTGGAACAGATGGGACGCGTAGCAACCCAAATGCTGCTGGAAATCATCGGCGGCGCCAGAAGTAAAACCAGCCGCATCGAGCTGCCCACGGAGCTGATCCAACGCAATTCGACCGCGGCACCCAAAGACAGGACCGGCTAACTTCCACGTCGCACCGGTCCTGCCTATTATGTCGAACCCATTTCGAGAAAGGAGTCCAACACCTGTAAATTATACTCTGATTTCTTCCCTGCTTTTTCGAGCTGTAAGACCCGACGATAACGGCTTTGTCTTCAAAAGGAGAAGAAAATGTCACGTAAAATTTACAAAATCTTGAGCCTCTTGTTCGTCTTCGCCTTCGTGCTGGCGGCCTGCGCCCCGGCCACGGCAGTTCCAGAGGCCCCGGCTGCGCCCACCGAAGCGCCTGCCGAACCCACATCCGCACCCGTCGAAGATACCATTGCCCCAACCGAAGAACCTGCCGCCCCTGAAGCAGCGCCGGTGACCATTACCTGGTGGCACATCCAGGTGGCCGACGACCAGAAGGCCCTCTGGCAGGATATGGCCGATCAATACATAGCCGACCATCCCAATGTGACCATCGAGATTACCGTCCTCGAGAACGAGAATTTCAAAACCAAACTTACCACCGTGATGCAGTCTGGGAATCCGCCCGATATTTTCCAGAGCTGGGGCGGCGGCACGATGAACGAGTACGCTCAGGCCGGTTTGCTCAAAGACATTACCGCCGATCTGGACAAGGACGGATGGCGGGATACGTTCTCACCCGGCGCCCTGGGCGTTTACAGCTTCCAGGGTAAGAATTACGGCGTGCCGCGCGACATGGGCGCGGTCGGGTTCTGGTACAACAAGGACCTGTTCGCTCAGGCCGGCATCGAAGCTCCGCCGGAAACCTGGAGCGAGCTCCTGGAAGACGTGCAGATGCTGAAAGATGCGGGCATCACCCCCATCGCCCTGGGTGAGGGCGACAAGTGGCCCGGCGCCTTCTGGTGGGAATACCTGGCCGTGCGTCTCGGCGGCAAAGAGGCCTTCGATGCAGCATACAGCCACGAAGGCGCTTTCACCGATGCCCCCTTCGTCCAGGCCGGCGAAAAACTGCAAGAGTTGATCGCCATGGATCCTTTCCAGGAGGGTTTCCTGGGCGCCTCGTGGCCGGATGAGCAGGTGGTGATGGCCACGGAAGAGGCCGCCATGGACCTGATGGGCCAATGGGCCCCCGGCGCGTTCAAAGACAGCAGCGTCGACAAGCAAGGTCTGGGCGACAAACTGGGTTGGTTCCCCTTCCCGGCCGTTGAAGGCGGCGCCGGCGATCCGACGGACGCCCTGGGCGGCGGCAACGGTTTCGTCATCGGCAAGGATGCGCCCCCCGAGGCGGTAGACTTCCTCAAATACATCAGCAGCGTCGATTCGCAGATCGCCCAGGCTGAGATCGGCCTGTCGGTGCCGGTGGTCAATGGCGCCGAAGTCGGTCTGAGCGACCCGATGCT
>JAAZNB010000671.1 GCA_012798515.1 Chloroflexota bacterium | reverse complement strand
GACGAATCCAGCAGGTTGTACAGGTCCAGAACCTGCCAGTCCGGCAGGCCCGCCTGGCGCAGGAAAGGCAGCAGTTCGTGCAGGAATTCGTCCAGGTCGCCGGGTTGGACGATCAGGTCCAGGTAGTCGGACACTTCGACGCTGCCCAACAATAGCAGGGCCGGCCGGCCGTGGTGGTCTGGGGTGTAGAACAGGGGGGCGACCCCCACCAGGCGGCCATCCCGGCGGGCGGTCACCAGGGCCAGCTGGCCCTGGGGCCATTCCCCGCCGCCGCGGGTCTGCCACCAAATCTCTAGATATTCATACCGTAAAAAAGGAACGTGATTTGCTGTCTGGGCCAATAAATCGTTCCACTCATCCTTGAGGTCGGACGAGAAACTGGTGTGTAACGAAAGTTCCATAGCGCTCCCGGGAGTTTTTTGTTTCCCCGTTGTTGAAGACAGGCGTTACTCCCGCAGGTGATTATACCAATCATTGGACATCCGGCGGTGCGCTTCTTGGCTACGAGTTGGGAATAACAGGGGCCTATTTCCCCGTTTCCAGACGGTAACCGAAACCGCGCACAGTCAGGATCAGGCTGGGGTTGGCCGGGTCGGGCTCGATCTTCTGGCGGATCAACCAGATGTAACGGCGTACCACGGCGGTGTCTGCCTGGCGGTCGCTGCCCCAGATCTCGCTGACCAGCTCGGCCTCGGATACGGCCTGGCCATGGCGCCGGGCGAGGGCTTCCAGCAGGCGGAATTCGGTGGGAGTGAGGGGGAAGACCTGGCTGCCGCGCCGCGCTTCGAACTTGTTCATATCCAGCACCAGGTTGCCGATGGGAAGCAGGTTACGGTTGCCGGGCGACTGGACATTGGTGCGGTTGAGGATGGCCTGGATGCGGGCGGACAGCTCGGCAAAGCTAAAAGGCTTGGTCACGTAGTCGTCGATGCCCAGGTTGAACCCGTGGAGTTTATCGGCTTCGGAGTTCTTGGCCGTGACCAGAATAATGGGCACCTCGCTCATCTCACGCAGCCGGCGGGTCACTTCCCAGCCGTCCATGCCGGGCATCATCACGTCCAGGACGACCAGGTCGGGGTGTTCCTGGTAGGCCAGGCGCAGGGCTTCGGCGCCGTTGGCGGCTGTCACGACCTGGAAGGATTCGTTCTGAAAGTATTCCTGGAGAAAGAGCAACAGGGTCGGGTCATCATCTACGACTAACAGTTTGTACGGCATCTCAGTCATCCTTGGCGTCGATCGTGTTTAACCAGAAGGTGAAGCAAGCCCCACCTTCGGGGCGGTTGTTTACCTGTATGTTCCCATCCATGGCAGTCAGCAGGCGGTGGACCATGTATAAGCCCAGCCCGTGCCCGTAGACCATTTGCGCGTCTCCGGCGTTCAAACGGTAAAAACGGTCGAACAACATCGGGAGGGACTCTGCGGGGATCCCGGGGCCGGCGTCGAGCACTGCGACGCTGACTCGCCCGTCCTCCGCATGGGCCTGCACGGTGATCTCCCCGGTGGGGGCGTATTTAATGGCGTTATCGATCAAGTGGAACAAGATGCTGGCCAGGGCCTGTTCATCGGCCATGACCGCCGGTAGATCGATGGGGATCTGCCAGCGGATGCGCTGGATGCCAGGCATAGCAAACATCTGGCGCGCCAGCGCCTCAGCGACGGCGGGCAGCGAGGTAGGGGCAGGGTAGAGGGGCAGCCGCCCGGCATCCAGGGCGGAGATATCGAGGATGGTTTCAACGAAGCGGCTCAGGCGGCGGATCTCAGCCTGGACCAGGGTCAGGTTCTGGCGAGTACGCTGCGGATCGGGCCGGGTCCCGGCCAGGGTCAGTTCGATCCCGCCGCTGATGTTGGTCAGGGGGGCGCGCAGCTCGTGGGAGACCATGGAGACGAACTCCGATTTGAGCTGGTCCAATTTCTGAAGGGCCTGGTGCTGCTGTTCCAGCTGGTGATAGGCCTCGCTCAGGCTGGCGGTCTTCTCGGAGACTTTTTGTTCCAGAAGCACGTTCATGCGTTCCAGCTCGGCCCGGTCTGCGGCAATCTGCTCGTAGGCGGCGCGCAGGGCGGCCTGCTGCTTCTTCTGTTCGCTCAGGTCGTGAGCCGTGCCGGCCAGCGCCAGGCGATTATCGCCTGCCGGGCGCAGCGGCCGCAGGGCCAGGGAGATGGGCACCAGGGCGCCGTCCCGGCGGCGCAGGAAATATTCGCCCGTCCAACCATCGGCCAACCCGAGGTGGATCAAAGCCGGGACGTCGGCCGCCGGATGCAGCAGGTGTTGTAGCGGGCGGCTGAGCAGATCGGAAGGCTGTTCGTAGCCCGTGGCTTTGAGCAGCGCCGGGTTGGCCAGGCGCAGCACCCCCCGGGAGTCGCACACAAAAGCTGGTTCGGCGACGCTGTTGACCAGGTTGGCGTACTGCTGCAACTCGACTTCACCGGCCAGGATGCCCTGGCGGGCGATCAACCCGAGGCCCAGTACGATGGTCATCCACAGGCCCAGCAGGTTGAGCCGGGCGCCGATCTGCCACTCCAGCAGAGCGTACCAGCCCAACACCAGGGTGGTCAACAGAGGCATGAGGGATTGCAGACGGGCCACCAGGCGCAGCCAGAGCTTGCTGCCCGGCGAGGGGGCGGCTTCGTACTGCCACGCCTGGATGAGAATGGCCACTGCCAGGCAGGCATCTCCGATGACCCAGCCGATATCCATGGGGCCGCCGCCCGGGTAGGCCCCCTGGAAGCGCAGCGAGGCGTAAGCCAGGTCGCTGAAAGCGTAAGAGGTCAGCCCCAGCCCTATCCATCCATAGGGAAGCGGCAGCTGGGTGGTGTCGGATAACAGGAACAGGTTGATCAGCAGGAGCAGCGAGCCCAGGTCTACCATGGGCCTCAACAGGGCGTTGAAAGTTTGCCAGGGGCTGCCCGGGTTGGCGGCCAGGATGGGTTCCAGGACCATAATCCACACCAGGGTCAGCACGGCCGCCGTCACCAGGGTCGTATCCAGCAGCAGGCTGAGACGGCCGAAAGTGGGGCGGGGGCGGCGCGGGTAGCGCACCAACCCGGCCCAGAAGCACAGCGCCCCGGCAGCGTGCAACAGGTCGACGGCGGCCAGCAAAGCCGGCCCGTCGAGTGCGAATAAACCGCCGGCCAGGCGGAGGATGTCTGCCAGGGCCCACAGGCTGAGGGCCAGGGTCAGGCGTACCCAGGCTGCCCGCAGGGTGGGCAGGCTGACGTGCTGCTGGATCCAGAGCGATAAGGCAGCGGTGACACATGCAGTCAAGATCATCGCCAGGTTGCCGATCAAAAAACGCTCGGCTGGTTGTTCTCGCCCCCATAGGACCCAGGCAACGTATAAGGCCAGGTACAGTCCGACCACCGGCAGCAGGGTGTGGCGCAGCGGCAGTCCCTGTCTTTGGGATGGCGCGGTAGATGCCATAGAGTTATTTTAATGTAAGCCGGGAGCAGTATACAAGGTCGATTGCCGCACTTTACGAAAATGCCAGGTTGGGCGGGCGCCAGGGCGCATGCCACCGCTATGCGTGTATGTTGTATACTTTGTACAATGCAATTGTATTCATCTGGACAAGGAGAAGCATAAAGATGGAACTGTCGGCGGTGCGGATTGAAAAACCTGAAAACACCAATTTCATTCTCGGTCAATCTCACTTCATCAAGACGGTAGAGGACATTCACGAGGCCCTGGTTTCGACGGTCCCGGGAATCAAGTTCGGATTGGCATTTTGCGAAGCTTCAGGGAAGTGCCTGGTGCGCTGGACGGGCACCGATGCAGACATGATCGAGTTGGCCCAAAAGAATGCCCTGGCGATTGGCGCCGGGCATAGTTTTATCCTCTTCCTGGGAGACGGCTTTTTCCCCATTAACGTGCTGAACACGGTGAAAATGGCGCCGGAAGTATGCCGTATCTTCTGCGCCACGGCCAACCCCACCTCTGTGCTGGTGGCAGAAAGCGAAGACGGGCGGGGCATTGTGGGTGTGATCGACGGGGCCAGCCCCAAGGGTATCGAGGAAGAAGACGACATCCAGTGGCGGAAAGGCTTTTTGCGCACTATTGGCTATAAATTTTAATGACGCTGGTTGAGGAATCCCAGCCAGGTTCTGGCACGCCTTTTGCACGTTAGTGCAGTTACTGGCAGCGCCAGATGATCCGGCCGCCATATGAAGGAGCGACTGATGAAGAAGTTTATCCCTGTTGTGTTGATTTGTGCCTTATTGGCTGCATGCGTACCCGGGCAGGACGCCACGCCGTCGGACGCAGACATGGCTACCAGGGTGGCCCAGATTTTGACCTCTATGCCGCCCAGTGAAAACGTGCTGCCAGAAGTCACGGCGACCCTGCCTGCGGTGCCCACGGTAGTTGAAATTACCATGCCCCCACCCACGGCCACCGAGGCCCTGGCAACCGAAACGCCTACCGAGATGCCTACCGAAACGCCGCTGCCGGTGACCGAGACCCCGGCGGAAAGCCCCACCCCCGATGGAACGCTGACCAACACACCGGTGCCGAGCTTTACCGCCCCGGCGACTGATCCGCGCCTGCGCCTGGGGAACCCCACCTCGACCGACCCCATGGATAACGCCGATACCTGGGGGTGGCCGTTGGGTCCCAGCGAATACACCAGTATGGATTTCCGGGATGGGGCCATGGTCCTGGCCGGCCTGACCAGCGTCTCCGGGTGGCGGCTGCCGATCACCGAAGCATTTACCAACCAGTACATCGAAATGACCGTCCGCACCGGTACCTGTACCGGTAATGATAACTACGGCATTATGCTGCGCGTGCCGGTCTTCCGTGAGGCCGACCAGGGCTACCTGTTTGGGGTGAGCTGTGATGGTAAGTTTAACCTGCGGAAATGGGACGGTAAAGTGCTGCCGAACGGGAGAGCGACCACGTTGATCTCCTGGAAGGCCAACCCGGCCATCGTCCCCGGCGCCAACCAGACCAACCGCCTGGGTGTGATGGTCGTGGACAGCCGCCTGATCGTGTACGCCAACGGCGTCCAGCTGGGCGAGGCCAGCGACAGCTCTTACCCCAGCGGCTATTTTGGGGTGTTCGTCGACCCGGACCAGACTCAGAATTTCACCGTCTACATCGACGAAATGAGTTACTGGACCAACCCGACGCCCTAACGCCGCCGGGAACGTTCACCCTTTACCGCTTCAAAAAAGCCGCCCTGCCGGGATCTCTCCGGCTGGGCGGCTTTTACTACGCGCCAGAATGGGGCTGGGCCTGGGTCAGGGCTTAACGGCCGGCAGGTGCTCCGGGGTGTTGAGCTGGATGACGTTGCGCGCTCCTTTAAAGAACAATTTCTGATACATGCGCGCCATCTCTTCCGGGCCGTAAGGTTGTTCCTGTTCCAGCCACCAGGTAAGGATACCCAGGATGGAAGTCGCCAGGTAGTTCAGGAATACTTCCCGGGGAATCTTGAACTGTACGTCGAGCTCGTTGCGCTCTTTTTTGATGTTCAGGAAGTCTTCCACGGCCTGGGTGATGATCTCGCGCAGGCGGCGGGCCGCCGTGTAGGTGCCTTCCCCGCGCAGGATAACGCGGTAGAGGGTCTCGTTGCGGGCGGCGTGCTGGAAGGCCATCAGGAAAGGCCCGCCGGTCCAGGATACAGAGCCTTCGTCGGGTTGGAGGAACTGTACAATGGGGATGTTGGCCAATTCGCGGATAAAGTCATCCACCAGCTCGCTGATCGATTCCATCAGCAGATCTTCTTTGTCTCGATAATGCAGGTAGAACGTGGTCCGTCCCAGGTCGGCCTGTTCCGTAATATCTTCGATGGTCACGGCGCTGTAGCCTTTTTGGTCCACCAGGGCCAGGAGGGCCTCTTTCAGGGCGCGCCGGGTGCGACTGACGCGCCGGTCAATTTTGCGATCTACCATACTTCCTTCTGTCCTTTGATCCAGAGAATTCGATTTAGCGTCAGTTCGAGGTAATGGTTTTTGTGTTATTTCAGGTAGTTTCTCAGACCCGATAACACAATCAGTGCCTTTCTCCAGCTTATCCTGAATTTTCGTAACTACTCAGCCTGAGAAGAAAGGTTCTCCGATTTTGGGGGTGAATGGGCTGCTTTGCGCTAACAGCTGAGTGGTTACGAATTTTCATTTTTTTACGACGATGTCTATTTATAGACGTTCATTTGAATAAGAAGAGGTTAATAGTCGATCTTAAACCTTGTAAGATCTGAACACTTTGTTTATTATTATACGGGTTGTTTATAGAAACACAAGGATTATCGATGCAATGCGGAGTACACAAAACTTAGAACCTTCCCCTGAGCGGGATATAGTGGTGGTAGAGAACGTCCCTGCGGCACCAGACAACCGGCAAGATACTAACGGCCCCTTGATCCGTATGCAGCAGGTCGTAAAAGTTTATAAGACGGCGGCTGGCGAGCTGACGGCGTTGAAAAACATCGACCTGGACGTTTACCCGGGCGAGTTTTTGGCCATTGTGGGCAAGTCCGGGGCGGGTAAGACGACGCTGATCAACGTCTTGACCGGGGTAGACCACTTGACCTCGGGTGAAGTCTGGATGGGCGACGTGGCCGTACATAAAATGAACGAGGACCGCCTGGCCCTGTGGCGAGGACGTAACCTGGGCATCATTTACCAGTCGTTCTACTTGATGCCCAACCTCACTTTGTTGGACAACGTCTTGCTGCCCATGGACTTCTGCGGTCTGATGCAGGGCCAGAAGAGTGTGGACCGAGCCCTCGGGCTGCTGCGCCAGGTGGAGCTGGAAGAGCATGCCTACAAATTACCCGGGGCGATCTCGGGCGGGCAGCAGCAGCGCGTCGCCATTGCCCGCGCCCTGGCCAACGACCCGCCGGTGATTGTGGCCGATGAACCTACCGGCCGCCTGGATTCGTCCACCGCCGAAGTGATTTTTGAAATCTTTTCCTCACTGATACAACAGGGTAAAACGATCCTGATGGTCACCCACGACCAGGGCCTGGCGCGGCGGGTTAAACGCACGCTGCGCATGGTGGATGGCGAGTTGTTCCCGGAACCGGCCGGCTAGGAGGCAGTATGCAAGCAACATCCAACTTCGAAGCCCTGCGCACGCCGGAGTGTACGGGTGAACCGCTGATCAAGATGGAACAAATCGACAAAATGTTCCGCACCCCGGCCGGGGATTTTTACGCCCTGAACCACATTACGGCCTGTTTCTACCGGGGGGAATTCGTCAGCGTGGTGGGTAAATCGGGTAGTGGAAAATCGACGTTGGTCAATATGATCACCGGCATCGATCATCCCACCTCCGGCACGGTCATGGTGGCGGGCACCAATATCCACTCGATGAACGAGAGCGAGATGTCGATCTGGCGGGGGCGCAACCTGGGAGTGGTGTTCCAATTCTTCCAGCTCTTGCCCATGCTCACCTTGCTCGAAAACGTGATCCTGCCTATGGATTTCTGCGCTATGTACGCTCCCGAAGAGCGCGAGAAACGCGCCATGGAACTGTTGGAGATGGTCGAGTTGGATAAAGAAGCCGACCAGCTCCCCGCGGCGGTCTCTGGGGGCCAGCAACAGGCGGCGGCCATCGCCCGGGCCCTGGCCAACGACCCGCCCATCATCATCGCCGACGAGCCGACCGGTAACCTGGACTCGCGCACCGCCGATACTGTATTTAAAATCTTCGCCCGCCTGGTCGAACAGGGCAAGTCGATCATCATGGTGACCCACGATCCCAGCCTGGCGGCGCGCACTGATCGCAGTATGCTCATCAGCGATGGGTGTATGATCGATCCCGTGGTGGCGGCCACCTTCCCCAACCTGTCTCACCGGCGTCTGCTGTGGCTGACTCGCCAGGCGCAAGAGAAAGAACTCGCCCCGGGACAGGCGCTGCTGAACGGTGACCAGGCCCAGGCGATGTACCTGATCGCCTCCGGCAGCCTGGACGTGATGCAAACCACACCGGCAGGGCAGGAGACCCGCCTGGAACGCGTTTCCCCGGGCCAGTATCTGTCCACCTTGGAGATGAGCCTGCCGCCGAATCACCGCGTCGTGCGGGTGAGCTCGGAACAGCCAGCCAGGGTGCTGGCCCTGGATACCCAGGCCATGGACCACTGGCGAGAAGAGGCGCCGGCGGAATGGCAGGGCCTGGAGCGCGCCGCCGCCGAGCGGACTGCGGGCTGGACCAAGGTGAGTGAATGAGAAGCCCGCGCTGGAACAAGATCCTTTCCGACCTGTGGGGTAACCGGGTACGTTCTCTCCTGGTGATTGCTTCTATTACGGTCGGCTTGTTTGCCGTAGGGGTCATTGCCACCGATTACGTGGTCATGATGGAAGATATGCGCGCCGGCTATGCGGCCACCAACCCGGCTAATATTCAGGTGAACGCCGGTGGGTATTTCGACCAGGGTATGGTCGACCACATCCAGCGCATGGCTGATGTGCGCCGGGCCGAGGGCCGTTATGACGTCGAGGTCCGCCTGGAAGATGCCCCGGGAGATTGGATCACCATTGGCCTGACGGCGGTCAAGGATATGGACGAGTGGGACATCAGCCGTCCTCAATTGATCGCGGGCCGTTGGCCGCAGGACGAGTACGAGATCGCCATCGATGAATATAAACTGCCGGATACCAACGCCGGGTTAGGCGACATGGTCACCCTGGAGACGCCCGGGGGAACGCAGCGCCAGTTGCGGCTGGTGGGTGTGGTACACGACGAGACCATCGGGGCGTTTGGGATTGGGGCCGGGTTTTTCGTGGCCCCTGCGCAGGGGTATGTTTTAAACGACACCATCGAGTGGCTGGGCCTGGATTATCCTCAGTACTTCAATACCCTGGCCGTGACCGTCACCGGCGACAGCAGCAACGATGACCATATTGAAGCCGTGTCGGATGACGTGCGCGACGCGTTCGAAGAAAACGGCGGGGTGGTGTCCAGTGTGGGCACGCGCAACACGTACGACCACCCCAACCGTTCCCTGGTGGACGCACTGGTAGTTGTGCTGCTCATCCTCGGTTTCCTGGTGATGTTCCTGAGTGGTTTCCTGATTACCAGCACTTTGCAGGCGCTGCTCAACCAGCAGATGCAGCAGATCGGTGTGATGAAGACCATCGGCGCCAGGCGTAATCAGGTGGCCGGCATCTACATGCTGCTGATTTTCCTGTTTGGGCTCATTGCCCTGGTGATTGCCGTGCCTTCCTCATACCTGGTGGGGTTCCAGCTGCTGAAATTTCTATCCGGCGAGATCAATATTTCCATCCAGAGAGAACGCCTCGAACCGGCCGTGGTGATCATTCAGGCCATGCTGGCTTTCTTGATGCCGCAGTTCGCCGCCGGTTTGCCCATCCTGCAGGGGGCCAGCATCAGTGTACAGGAGGCCTTGAGCGGGATCAGCCAGAGCAGCCCGCCCCGGCGTTCCTGGCTGGATGCCCAGATCAGCCGCATCCGCCGCCTGTCTCGCCCCATGCGCATCGCCATCCGCAATACCTTCCGGCGCAAAGGGCGCCTGATCCTCACCCTGATCACCTTGAGCCTGGGCGGGGCCATCTTTATCGCCACCTTCAACGTACGCGTCACCCTGGGCAGCTACGCCGACCAGGTCATCCAGTATTACCTGGCGGACGTCAACGTTACCCTCAAGCGCCCCTACCGCGTGGACCAGATCCAACAGATCCTGGCCGGTACGCCGGGGATGCAAAAGCTGGAGGGTTGGGCCGCAGCGCGAGGGGAGATGCTGGACGACGATGACAAGGTGCTGGAATCGATGAGCATGCTGGCCCCGCCCATCGACAGCCAGATGGTCATCCCGGTGGTCATCGAGGGGCGCTGGCTGGTGGACGGCGATCACAACGCCATTGTGCTCAGTGAGCTGTTCAACTCGCGTTTCCCTGACCTGCATGTGGGGGATACCATCCGTGTAGATGTCAATGGCCGCAAGACAGAATGGGTCGTGGTGGGCTTTTTCCAGTTTGCCGGAAAGAGTGGCGGGTATTTAAGCTATACGCCCTTCGACGCCCTGGCCGACGCCATGCGCCTGCCCGGGCGGGCGTTGACCTTCCGGGTGCTGGGCGACCATCCCAACATGACCAAGGCCGAACAGGAAGCCATCGGGCGCGAGATCGAAACGCGTTTGAAGAGCATGGACATCGAAGTGCAGGAGGTCATGCCCGGCCAGTCCCTGGGGACCACGGCTTCGGAGGGTTTTGACGCCCTGACGGCTTTCCTCATGTTTTTGGCCATCCTGACCGCCCTGGTGGGCAGTATCGGCCTGGCTGGGACGATGAGCATGAACGTGATGGAGCGCACGCGTGAGATCGGTGTGATGCGCGCCATCGGGGCTTCGAACCCGGTGTTGATGCGTATGGTCATCGTGGAGGGCGTGTTAATCGGGATCCTGAGCTGGATCATCGGGGTACTGCTGGCTTTCCCCATCAGCAAGATCATGTCCGACAGCGTCAGCATGGCCATTTTCGATACGCCTTCCACCGTCGGCTATACCCCGACCGGGTTCCTGATCTGGTTGGCGTTGGTGATCGTCTTATCGGTGCTGGCCAGCGTCACCCCGGCCCGCAACGCCGCCCGGCTCACCATCCGCGAAGTACTGGCTTACGAATAGGCTGAGCCAGGCCGGTTGGGTGCAGGCCGGGGCCTGAAGTCGCCGTCAAACGGCGCCCGGCAGCGCGGGTGTGGGTTCTGCCTGCCCGGCAGGGACCGGGTGGTAGAGCGCCAGCGCCAGGCCTATGCCGCTTCCCAGGACCAGCTCTTCGGCGAACATGTAATAGTAGTTGACCCACAACATGCCGCCCCAGGCGTTGGCGACGATCTGCCACAGGCTGAAGGCAACCTGAATGGCGAGCAGCGCCAGCACGGTGACTGCTCCGGCGCGTTTGCGCCTTTCCCCGGAGGCTGAGCGCACAATCCACAGCGGCCCGGCCAGGGCCACCAGGAAACGATAAGCCAGGGCGGCGACGGCCACCACCAGTATCAAGGTGAGCTCCGGGCTTCCTGCCGCAGGCCAATCGTTGCTCACCCGCCCGTAGACGACAGAGGGTAGCAAGTATCCCAGTGGCAGCAGCACAGCCAGACGCTCGTGGCGGCGCGCCAGCAGCCCCCCGAGCAGGACCAGGATCAGGAAGGCTCCATCATCGTAGATACTGTAAAAAACGAGGTTGAGCAGGTCTTCCCGGTATTTAGCGTTCCAGGGTTCCGTGATGAGCGCCTGCCAGGTCAGGCCGGAGGCGGGAGCGTAGTCCCAGGTGGCCGCAATTACGTGGGTAAGCGTCAGCAGGGCATACAGGCCCAGCCAGTACCAGGCCCGCCTGGGAAGGGCGCCCCGGCGGTGCAGGCGCCAGGCCAGGAAAACCGCCCCCAGGATGGCGCCTGCCACCACTGTTCCCTTGAAGATGATGATCAACGTGTCTATGTGGCGGAAGACCCGGTAGAAAGCCGGGGACGCCGTCACGAGGTACTCGAAGCGCCGGCCTGCCAATGCCAGCGTGGCGTACAGCAGTCCTAACGGCATCAGGCCCCACAGCGGGAACTTACGCTTCCAGGCCCACACCAACAGCACCGGAACGATCATATAATAGGCGCCCCGGTAGACCAGCCAATAGAACCAATCCAGGCCGGTCAGCTGGCCGACCTGGCCGGCGAAAAAGATCAGCCCGGGGAGTAGCACCAGTGCCACTCCCTTCCACGGCAGGGGCGCGTTGGGTGGCGCTTCGAGCAGGCCCAGGCCGGCGCTCGGGAGGCTGGCATGTTCCTTGATCGCGTTGACGAACAGGTCGCCCAGGGTGCGCAGCCATAGGGCTATGCGGTAAAGCGGGGGGTGCAAACCGGCGGCTTCTTTGCACTGGTCGGTGAACAGCTGCAGCATGTCTGCTCCGTATTCGTCCCGGTGCTGCCGTGGATACAGTTTGAGCAGCGCGGCAAAGACGCGCCGTGAAGTTTTTACAAAGCCATCGTTGACCATTTCGATCCTCCGCGGCGCTACGAGAAAGTCAAAACGTGTTTCTGGCGGGCTACCTGGAGCAGCTCGGCCAGGCGCCGGCTTTCGGCGCCGGCTACCTGCTCGCCCAGGCCGGTCAGGCGGTAATAACGCCGGCGTTCGTCGTCCAGGCCGGGGTCCGGGCGCGGGGCGCTCTCGATGACCAATCCGGCTGCCAGCATACGTTTAATCGTGCCGTACAACGTACCGGGGCCCATCTTGAGCCTGCCACCGGTCTGGGCTGCGATGTCTTTCATGATGGCGTATCCGTGTTTTTCTCCGTCCGCCAGGGCCAGCAAGATGTGGAACACTGCCGGCGTCAGCGGCTGGTAGGGCATGGTTTCTTTCGACATGGCCACCTTCCTGATGGGTGTGGTTGGGGTAGGGACCCGGGCTTTCATCCCCTGGTATTGTTTATATCCAT
>JAAZNB010000670.1 GCA_012798515.1 Chloroflexota bacterium | reverse complement strand
GGGCTTCGCCCCCGGGAAGTACGCCCGGGGGCTCGCTACGCCGCGCCGGCCGCTCAGGCGGGCGGCGCGGCGTCTTCCTCCAGGCCATGCAGCAGCTTGTGGAGCAGCTCACGCAGCTCCACCAACTCGGGCGGGGTCAGGCAGCTGGTGCACAGCAGCGAAGGAAGGAAAGCCAGGGCCTCCTCCTTCATCGCCGCGCCCGTCCCGGTGAGCTCGACGATCACGCTGCGCTCATCCTCAGTCGAGCGCCGGCGGGTGACCAGGCCCTTCTTTTCCAGCTTCTTCAGCATTGGCGTCAGGGTGCCGCTGTCCAGCATCAGGGAATCCCCGATGGCCTTGACCGCCAGGCGCCGGTGCTCCCACAGCACCAGCAGGGTGATGTACTGGGTGTAGGTGATGTCCAGGCGGGTGAGCAGAGGGGCGTACAGGTGGATCACGCGCCGCGAGGCCGCGTACAGCCCAAAACACAACTGGTTATCCAGCAGCAGCGGGTCACCGGAAAGTTGAGAAGGCTCCATGGTCTGTCTCCTGGGGCAGGCAGGCTCTACCCGCGGGCGTCTCCGGCCGCTTCGGCCTGGTCCTCGACCGCGGCATCCAGCAGCTGGGCGATATCCGGGACGATCTGCCCCGGATCGACCGTCGGGGCGTAGCGAGCGATCACGCGGCCGTCCTGGTCTACCAGGAACTTGGTGAAATTCCACTTGATCCCATCCCCCAACATGCCCTTCTGCTCGGCGCGCAGGTAGCGGTACAGGGGATGGGCGTTCTCCCCGTTGACGTCGATCTTGGCGAAGACCGGGAAGGTCACGCCGTAGTTTACCTGGCAAAATTCCTGGATCTCGGCGTCGCTGCCGGGCTCCTGGTGGGCGAACTGGTCACAAGGGAAGGCCAGGATCTCCAGCCCCTTGTCGCGCCAGCCCGTGTACAGGCTTTGCAGTTCTGCGTACTGGGGGGTAAAACCGCACTTGCTGGCGGTGTTGACGATCAACATGACTTTCCCGCGGTACTCGTCGAGGGAATGGGACTCTCCCGCGGCGTCGTTTACATTGAAATCATAGATACTCATCAGAGGGTGTACTCCTGTTGTGACATTGAATTGCATACAATATAATAGTACACAATGAGATAACCTGTCAAGCGCAGGGAGATACCAATTCTCCCCGCCGGCGGTTACGGCGGCGGAAAGCGGGTACAATTAAGCGCATGCGTACAGGGAGGGAGCGGGGGGCGATGGCCTCGCAGCACTGCTTTGATCCTCCTGCCCGCTGCGCAGCGGGCCCCAATCATCACATACGAAGGGAAACGGAATGGATACACCCCTGGTTTTCAAACCCCGCCCCTCGCTGGGCTGGCTTTCACTGCTGGTTATGACGCTCTTTCTGGTGGGGCTGTCCATTACCGTGCTGCTGGACCGAAACTGGCTCACCGGCGGCCTGTTCGTCTTACTGGGGGTCTATTTCCTGGCCATCCTGGCCTATTACCCGGCCATGCGTTACGAGCTGACCGACGCGGCGGTGATCATCCGCTACGGCCCGCTGCTGCGCTACGAGATCCCGTACGACACCATCCGCAGCATGCAGCGCCGCAGCCTGGGCCTGACCCTGTGGTCCAGCATGCGCTTCCCCGGCATCGCCCTGTTCACCGTGCCCTACAGCGACGCCGGCGGGGTGCGCATGTGCGCCACGGCCGCCCTGAAAGACATCCTGCTCATCCAGACCGATTCCGGCTCGTTCGGCATCACCCCGGACGACGAAGCCGGCTTCATGGCCGCCGTGCAGCAGCGCATGGGGCGCCAGGGCTCCCGGGTCGGTGTTTTGTCCTGATTTTTCAAAGTGGTATTATGGTAATATATAGATCGGTAAACCCAACCCGGCGCCGCCGGTGGGTTGAACTGTACCTCGTGGAGGAAATCCCATGCGGCGATGGTTGATTGCCCTGTTCATTGCACTATATTCGATCCTACCTGGCGTGGCGTACGCGCAAAGCAGCCCGACCATCGATACCCTGGAAATCGATCTGTGGCCCGAGTATGACCGCCCCGATGTGCTGGTCATTTACCGCATGGCGCTCTCCAGTTCGACCTCGCTGCCGGTCGAGATGACCCTGCGGCTGCCGCGCCAGGCCGGTGCTCCCTATAATCTGGCATACCAGGACGTGGACGGCCTGCTGTACAACCTGGATTACACCACCCAGGTTGAAGGCGACTGGCAGGCCATTTCCTTCACCACCCCCTCGCTGAGCCTGCAAATCGAGTATTACGACCCCGGCATGGAACGCCAGGAAGGACAGCGCTCCTTCGAATATCGCTGGCCGGGGGATTACACCGCCCACAGCGTCAACGTACAGGTCCAGAAACCCCTCACGGCCGCCAACCTGCAAATCGTCCCGGACATGGGCGATGGCGAGGCCGGCCCGAACGGCCTGGAGTTCCACCAGAAGTCCATCGGCGAGGTAGAAGCCGGCACGTCCTTTACCATCCGTTTCAGCTACGACAAATCCGACGATTCCCTGGCCCCGGGCGTGGTAGCCGTGCAGCCCGACCAGCCCATCACCCCCGACACGGCCGGGCGCACCACCTTCTCCGAGGTCCTGCCGTGGATCCTGGGCATGGTGGGGGTGTTGTTGATCGGCGGGGGGGCCTTCTGGTACTGGCAGGCCAGCCGGGACCTGCCCGAAGAGCGCAAACGCCTGCGCCACCTGCCGGCAGCGACCCGGCCCTCGCCGGGGGGCGAAGAGGGCGGTGAGGTGTACTGTGCCCAGTGCGGGCGGCGGGCCGAACGCGGCGACGTGTACTGCCGGGCCTGCGGGGCGAAATTGCGTTACGAATGAGGGGGTTGTTCCTGGCCCAGCTCGGCCAGGCGTTTCTCGGCCAGCTGGCAGTAATCCGGCACGATGTCGAAGCCGACGTAATGGCGCCCGCTGGCGCGTGCCGCCACGCAGGCCGTGCCCGAGCCGGCGAACGGGTCGAGGATGACGTCCCCGACGTAAGAATATAACTTGATCACCCGCTCGGCCAGTTCCAGGGGGAATGGGGCCGGGTGGGCGTATTTGCGGGCCGAGGCCGGGGCGATGTGCCAGATGGACAGGGTGGCCTCCATGAATTCCTCGCGGCTGATATCCGACCGGCCCGGGTCGGGTCGCTGAAAGTGCTCTTTGGCGAACACCAGCAGGTATTCGTGCAGGTCACGCAGGCGCGGCGAACGGGCGCTCATCCAGCTGCCCCAGGCGCAGTTGCCATTGGCGCCTTTGCCCTTCTGCCAGATGATCTCTCCCATGGGCAAGAAGCCCACTTCCCCGTGAATTTGATAGTAGAAGGCGCTGGCCGGGATGTAGGGCTTGCGGCCCAGGTTGGCGATGTTGATCACGTAGCGCCCGCCGGGCATCAAGACCCGGTAGACTTCGGCCGCCACGCGGCGGATCAGGCCCAGGTATTCTTCCAGGCTGAGGTTGTCGTCGTAATCTTTGCCAACGTTGTAGGGAGGGGAAGTGAAGGCCAGCGCCACGCTGTTGTCCGGCAGGGGCATGCGCTCGGAGGACTGGCAGTAGATGCGATCCATCCAGTCTGCCCCGGGAGACGGGCCCGGGGGCGTCTCGGGACCCGGCGAGGCGGCCGGAGACTCGTCCGGCGAGGGGGAGTGATACAGGTTGCGCCGGTAAAAGTCGCTGGCGTCGTGATTCTCGCGCCGGGATACGCCGAAACGGGAGGTACGGGTCGCTTTTGGCATGAGGTCTGACTTTATTATAGCCAGCCCGCCCCGCGGCGCAACCGGCCGCGCAGGCCCAAAATTGGGCCGCCATCAGTCCCTCCCCATTTTGGTTCTTGAAAATGGAGGAAGCAAGAACCGGCGCCCGGTGACACTGAACGGAGTGCGCCCGAGCCTCTTTTTTCAGCAGGTCGGGCTTCCCGGGTAGGGCGATTTCTTCTGTAG
>JAAZNB010000669.1 GCA_012798515.1 Chloroflexota bacterium | reverse complement strand
ATGCCTTCAACGCCGCCCACCAGGTGGAGACGATCAAACCCGTGCTGGGCCAGGAGAATACTTTCCTGCTGCGCGTTCTGCCAGAGGCAGGGGTAGACGCTTTGTCGATGGCCAACCAGTACCAGGAAAGTGGCGGAGTGGTTAACGCAGCCCCCAACTTCGTCCGTATGGTGCTGATGAAACCGGAAAGCCCGGCGGAGGATATGGCGGTAAAATATGCGCCGGAATCCCCCGGTCCGTTGGCGGTCAGTGATGATCCCCTGTTCGATGATCTGTGGTTCATCCGCAATACCCAACAGTACGGGCCAGCCATGACCGCCGGTGCAGATATCAAGGCCGCTGAGGCCTGGGATATCACCACCGGCAGCCCGGACGTAGTTATTGCCATTATTGACGATGGCGTCGACCTGACCCACGAGGACCTGGCGGCGAACCTGGTGCCCGGATACGACGCTACCGGGGGGGGAAGCGCCGGTTCGTACCAGGGGAATGACGCGCACGGCACCAACATTGCCGGTCTGGCGGCGGCCGTCAGCAACAATGGACTGGGGGTCGCCGGGGTATGCCCCAACTGCGGTATTATGCCGGTGCGTATTGCCTACACGAGCGGCGACTATTGGTTCACCAGCGACGCAATCCTCGCTGAAGGGATCACCTGGGCCTATTTAAATGGGGCCTGGATTTTAAACAACAGCTGGGGCGGCGGGCTGCCGACGACTGTGATCGATACGGCTATTTCGAATGCAAAATTGTACGGCCGGGATGGCAAAGGCTCGGTGATCATCTTTTCCGCCGGGAATGGGGATATTCCTTCCTTGGGTTACCCTGCCAGCCTGCCCGAGGTGATCGCCGTGGGCGCTTCTAACCTGTGTGACCAGCGTAAAGCGCCGGTCTCTGACCTGTGTAACGGGTACGAAGGCGCGTGGGGCAGCGATTACGGCAGCGATCTGGACGTGACCGCCCCTGGCGTGTGGTTGGATTCGACCGATCTCATGGGGGCTAACGGCTACTCGCGGGGTAACTATTATTATTATATGAACGGCACCTCCGGTTCGGCCCCCATCGTGGCGGGCATCGCCGGGTTAGTGTTGGCGGTTCAGCCAGACCTGATGGCCGACCAGGTTCAGGCAATCTTGCAGGATACGGCCGATGACGTCAACGGGGGCGGCTTCGATGTGGAAATGGGCTACGGGCGGGTCAATGCTTACCGGGCAGTGCAGGCGGCGCAGCCGCCTGGTGGACCCGAACTGATTTCCCCGGCCGGGGAGATCGACAACGCTGCGCCGGTGTTCGCCTGGAAGCCATTTTCTGGCGCACTATTTTATTTCTTGTGGGTCCGTGGGGTGGATGAAGGCCTGGTCTTCCAGCAGGTCTTTCCAGCCCAGGAGGTATGTGCTGACGAAACGTGTGAGGCCCTACTTCCTGCCCCCCTGGTGAATGGAACGTATACCTGGTCTCTGCAAGCATTAACCATCCCTCCCAACAAAGATTGGGCGGAAAGTGATTTTGTCGTGAATGTGCCACAGTAGAGGTGGCCTGGCATGTCCATGGGGCGATAGCCGGAGAAGGAAGGGATCGCGCCGCAAAATCACCAGGAATTTATAAATTGCCGATCTCCTTTTGCACACCCTCTTTGCCCCCATCCCAGGAGATTCTATGAAAAAGGGCGCCTCCGCGCTTTGGTTGTTGGTCCCCATCCTCCTGTTTACCGTCGCCGGGGTGTTTGCCCGGGTGATGACCGGGCTGGATCACAATGAGCACATGTACGTGACCGCCGGGGTATTGGTCAGCCAGGGCAGACAGCTGTACCGCGATTTTGCCTACCTGCAGATGCCCTACCTGCCGCTGTTGTACGGTGGCCTGTACCGTTGGTTGGGGAACGGCGCTTACAATCTCCTGGCAAGCAAGCT
>JAAZNB010000668.1 GCA_012798515.1 Chloroflexota bacterium | reverse complement strand
CTTCCCGGCGCAGGGCGGGTCCCCGGCCTGCTCACCCTGGGGCAGGTGGAAATCGCCCTCCTGGCGCGCCGGCACGGCCTGGAACTGCTGCACGACCCGGTGGGGGTGTACCCCTTTGCCCTGGCCGGCTGCGCCCGGGTGGTCACCGTCCACGACGCCTTTCCCTGCGTGCGCCCGCAAACCAGCACCGCCCTGGAGAGGCTGCTCTACCGCTACTGGCTGCCGGTGGCCCTGGGCCAGGCCGGCGCGGTCATCACCGTCAGCGCCCAGTCCCAGGCAGACATCCTGCGCTACTACGCCCTCCCGGCCGAAAAGGTAACCGTGATCCCTATCGCCAGAGACCCTCGTTTTTGCCCCCTGCCGCCCGAGGCCGTGCGCCCGGTGCTGGAACGGCACCACATCCGGGGCGCCTACATCCTGTACGTGGGCTCCCTGCAGCCGCGCAAGAACCTGCTGCGCCTGCTGGCCGCCTACCGTCGCCTGCGGGCCTGGTCACCCGGCTGGCGCCTGGTCATCGTGGGGGCCCGCAATTACCGCCAGTCCATCCCGGTGGTGGCGGCCATCCAGGACCTGGGGCTGGAGGAGTGGGTGCAGTTCACCGGCTTCGTCGAGGAAGAGGACCTGCCGGCCCTGTACAACGGGGCGGACCTGTTCGTCTTCCCCAGCCTGTACGAGGGCTTTGGGCTGCCGCCCCTGGAAGCCATGGCTTGCGGCGTCCCGGTGGTGACCTCCAACGTCTCTTCGCTGCCCGAGGTGGTGGGCGACGCGGCCCTGCTGGTGGACCCCTACCAGGAGGAACAGATCTACACGGCCATGCGCCGGGTGCTCGAAGACCCGCAGCTGGCCGAAGACTTACGCCACAAGGGCTTGCAGCGCGCCGCCCGGTTTACCTGGCAGCGCATGGCCGAAGAGACGCTGGCCGTCTACCGGGAGGTGCTCCATTCGTAAGCTGCTCGCCTCCTTGCCGGTCGATCTGCTGCTGGCCTTGCTGGGCGCCCTGGCGCTGCTGCCCCTGGTCCTGCTGGACGTTTCCGGGCCGGGCAACCCGCTGGGGGCGCTGCGCGTGCTGCTGGGACTGGCTTACGTCCTGTTCGTGCCCGGTTACCTGCTGCAGCTGGCCCTGTTTCCCCGGGCGGCCGAGCTGAACGGCATCACCCGCCTGGCCCTGTCCTTCGGGCTGAGCATTGCCCTGCTGCCCCCCATCGTCCTGCTGCTCAACGTCCTGCCCTGGGGCATCCGCCCGGGCCCGATTTTGGCGGCCGGCTATGCCCTCCTGGCCGGGCTGCTGCCGGCAGCCTGGCTGCGACGTAGCCGCCTGCCGCTCGAACAGGGATACACGCCCCGCATCCGGCTGGGGCTGCGCCAGGCCTGGGAGCAAGCCGGGCGCGGCGGCAGACTGTTGGGCATCGCCCTGGGGATCGCCTTCCTGACGGCTATCCTTTCCGGGCTGGCCATGGCGCTGCTGCCCAACCCGGGAGACCAGTTCACCGAATTCTACCTGCTGGGCAGCCAGGGCCTGGCCGAAGACTATCCGCGCACGGCCTACGCCGGCCAGGCGGCGACGGTCACCATCGGGGTGGCCAATCACGAAGGCCGCCCCATGCAATACCGGATTGTTGTAAAATCAGGGGAGGAGATCGCCGGCGGGACAGACCTGTTCACGGTGGCCGATCAGGCCGTCGTGGAAGGCCCCATCGCCTTCCTCCTGCCGCAAGCCGGGGACGACCAGGAAGTCGTCTTCGAACTGTACCGCCAGGACCGCGGTACGCCTTACCGGAGTTTACGCTTATGGGTAGACGTCGAACCACCGCTCGACTGAGGGGAGTGATCGTACCATGACCACAGCTAATGAAGAACTCACCCACCAGGATCTATTGACCCGGACCCGCCAGGACCCGGCCAACTATTTCAATTGGCTGATGCTGGGCTGGACGGCCAAGACGCCCCACGCGGCGCGCAATTATTTCCAGGAGGCGCTGCGCCTCAAACCCGGCGACCCGGTGGTGCTGGACAGCATCGACTGGGCCGAAGAGAACCTGCCAGACCGGCGCGCCATCCAGGCCACCCCGGGGGCGGTCCCCGTGCCGGTCGAGGCCAGCCTGGCGGCCACGCGGCCCGTGATGGTGCCGGCCTTTGCCCGCCCGGTCGTTCGCCGGCTGACCCAGACAGACCTGGTGGTCTCCGTGCTGGTCTACCTGGGGGCCATCGCCGCCGCCGAAGGGCTGACCACCCTGGTGGCCACCGCGGCCGCCGGGCTGGTTTTCCACGCCCTGGTGATGGTGGCCCTGCTGTTGCACAGCGCAATCACGCCGCAGCCCCGCCTGCAGCACCTCTACCTGACCCTGGCCCTGGCGCCGCTGATCCGCATCGTCTCGCTCTCACTGCCCTTGCAGAACTACGCCTTCGTCTACTGGTACATCATCGTCGGCATCCCCTTGTTCCTCTCGGTGGGCATGGTGGCGCGCTACGCCGGCTTTGGGCTGAAGGAGACCGGCGTCAACGCCCGCCACCTGCCGGTGCAGCTCCTGTTCGGCATCGCCGGCCTGGGGCTGGGGGGTATCGAGTACCTGGTGCTGCGCCCGGCGGCGCTGGTCTCTTCACTGAGCCTGGAATCGATCTGGCTGCCGGCCATGATCCTGGTCATCTTCACCGGGCTGCTGGAGGAGTTCATCTTCCGCGGCGTGATGCAGAAGGCTTTCACGGCCGTGTTTGGCCACAACTGGGGCATCCTGTACATCTCGGCCCTGTTTGCCGTGCTGCACGTGGGCTACCAGTCGGCGCTGGACGTGGTCTTCGTGTTCGCCGTGGCCCTGCTGTTCGGCTGGTTCGCCCACAAGACCGGCTCCATCCTGGGGGTGACCCTGGCGCACGGGCTGACCAACATCAGCCTGTTCCTGTTGTTCCCCTTCCTGATCGGCGGGTGAGCGCGGCGGCGTTCTCCCCTGGTCTGCTGAAACAAAAAAAGAGCTGCCCGTATACGGTGCGGCTCTTTTTGGTTTTAAGCGTTATGACCGGTTATTGTAAGACTTCGACCACTTTCCACACGGCGACCAGGAGGAAGACAATCAGCAGCGGCGCAATGCCGATGTTGAGCACCTTGCCCAGCCACACCGTTCGTTTGCGGTTGGAGGCGGTGGTCAGCTCTTTGAGGATGAGCAGTGCCAGTAAGGCCAGGATCCCGACGATGGCAAATGAACCCGCCAGGGTAATGGTCGAGACCGTAGAAGTTGTAACTGTAGAAACCATTATCGACCCCTGCGTCAACGCGCTTCCGGCAGCCAGATGAAAGAGGTAGGTGGGCAGTCCCCAACGCTCCCGGATGGACGTTAAGTTACTTTCATTATACAGACAACCGGCGGGGAGTCAACCTGGAAATGTTTAGGATCCGTTAAATTTTACGTCCCGGCGGCCCGCAATCGTGCCCGACGCGGAGGCTTCTGGTAGGGTGCGTTGGCAACGCACCGCTTCCCCGGAAAATGCGCACCCCATGGCCAGCCCGGGCGCCTGACGGGAGATGAAAAAGCACCCCCTCCTGCACCTCCCCCATTTTTGAGAGAACAAAATGGGGGAGGGAAGAACGGTGTCCCGGCCGTGCGTCAGGGTGCCCTGTGCGGGGGCCTCTGGTAGATGCGTTGCCAACGCACCTCTTCCCCGGCATACGCCAGCCCCGTGGCCAACACGGAAGCCTG
>JAAZNB010000667.1 GCA_012798515.1 Chloroflexota bacterium | reverse complement strand
GGACGGCTTTTAGGGAAAAAATGTTCTCTTTCGAGTATAATGAAGGCTGATTAATCAGAAAGGGAAAGTACATACATGGATATCGGTACCATACAATCGGTCGACATTGACGAGCAGATGCGAACCGCATACCTGGATTACGCCATGAGCGTAATCGTATCGCGGGCGCTGCCGGACGCCCGGGACGGTCTCAAACCGGTGCACCGGCGCATTCTGTATGCGATGCACGATTTGGGTATTCGCTCGAACACAGCTTACAAGAAATCGGCGCGTATCGTGGGTGAAGTGCTGGGCAAGTATCACCCCCACGGCGATATGGCCGTGTACGACGCCATGGCGCGCCTGGCGCAGGACTTTTCGATGCGTTATACCCTGGTGGATGGACAAGGCAATTTCGGCTCCATCGATGGCGACGCCCCGGCGGCCATGCGTTATACCGAGGCGCGCCTGGACGCGATGGCCGAAGAGATGCTGGTGGACATCGACAAGAATACGGTCGATTTTGTCGACAACTTCGACGGGTCGCTGCAAGAGCCAACCGTGCTGCCCTCCCGGCTGCCCAACCTGCTGCTCAACGGCTCGGCCGGCATTGCCGTGGGCATGGCCACCAACATCCCGCCCCACAACCTGGGTGAGCTGAGCGCGGCCATTTCTTACCTGATCGATAACTACGACGACCTGGAAGACATCACCCCCGAAGACCTGATGCAGTTCCTGCCCGGTCCCGATTTCCCCACCGGGGGGATGATCGTAGGGCGCGAGGGGATCATCTCGGCCTATACCACCGGGCGTGGGCGCCTGGTGCTGCGCGGCATGGCCCACATCGAAGAAATACGCGGCGGCCGCTACGCCATCATCATCACCGAGATCCCCTTCCAGATCAACAAGACCACGCTCATCGAGCGTATCGCCGACCTGGTGCGTGAGGGGCGCATCGACCAGATCTCCGACCTGCGCGACGAGTCGGACCGGCGCGGCATGAGCATCGTGATCGAGCTCAAGCGCAGCGCCCAGCCGCGCAAGGTGCTCAACCAGCTGTATAAATACACCCCCTTGCAGTCGACCTTCGGTGTGCATCTCCTGGCCCTGGTGGGCGGGGAGCCACGCCTGTTGACCCTCAAGCGGGCTTTGCAAATCTTCATCGACCATCGCCGGATAGTGTTGGTGCGGCGCTCGGAATACGAGCTGGAGAAGGCTCGCCGCCGGGAGCACGTCCTGGAAGGCTTGATGATCGCCCTGGCCAACCTGGACGACGTGATCGACACCATCCGCAAGGCAGACGACGCCGACCAGGCCAAAGAGCGCCTGATGACGCGCTTCAAGCTGAGCGAGGTGCAGGCCCAGGCCATCCTGGACATGCAGCTGCGCCGCCTGGCCGCCCTGGAGCGCCAGAAGATCGAGGACGAGCTGCGCCAGGTGCGCGAGCGTATCGCTTACCTGGAAGACTTGCTGCAGAGCCCCAAGAAGATCCTGGAAGTGATCAAGGAAGACCTGCACGAGGTGGCCGAAAAGTACGGCGACGAACGGCGCACGCGCATCGCCGTCGACGAGGTGGAAGAACTGAACGACGAAGACCTGGTGGCCGACGAAGCGGCGTTGATCAGCCTGACGCAGCGCGGCTACATCAAACGGGTCTCGACCAGCACCTACCGCACCCGCAATCGCGGCCGCCGCGGCGTGAGCGGGCAGACCATGCGTGAGGAAGACGAAGTGCTCATGCTGATCGAAGCGCGCACGCTGCAGACGCTGCTGTTCTTCACCGACCGGGGCAAGGTCTATTCGGAAAAAGTGTACCAGATCCCGGACGCCAACCGTACCGATAAGGGCATCCCGCTGGTGAATATCCTCTCGCTGGAGCCCGGCGAGCGTGTCACGGCCATGGTAGCCGTGCCCGACTTCGAGTCGGCAGCTTTCTGTACCATGGCGACGCGCAAGGGGCGGATCAAGCGGGTGGTCCTGTCGGAGTTCTCCAGCGTGCGCTCGTCGGGTATGATCGCCATGGGCCTGGATAGCGGCGACGAGCTGGGTTGGGTGTGCCTGACCTCGGGCCAGGACGACGTCATTCTGGTGACGGCCAATGGCCAGGCGCTGCGCATCCACGAGACAGACATCCGTTCCATGGGCCGCCAGGCGGGCGGCGTGGCCGGAATCAGCCTGAAATCGAACGACCAGGTCACCTCGATGGTGGTAGTGGAGCCACAGGGTTACCTGCTGGTGGTCACGGAGAAGGGCTACGGCAAGCGCTCTGTCTTGAACGAATACCCGGTCAAGGGACGCGCCACCGGCGGGGTGATGACCGCAGACGCCAAAGGCATGAGCAAGACCGGGCGTGTGTGCCAGGCCCAGGTGGTCCAGGAGAACGACGAGGTCACCCTGATCTCGTCCAATGGGCTGGTGCTGCGCATGCGCGTCAAGGACATCACGGTGAGCAGCCGGGCGACGCGAGGGGTGCACCTGATGGACATCAGCAAGGACGACACGGTGGCCTCGCTGGCCCGCAACCCCTTCTCGGAGGGAACCGCCAGGCCAGACGGCAAAGCGGACGGAAAGGCCAACGGCAACCAGCCGGCGCCGGCCGAAGAAGAAGCCTAAATCAGATCCCAGGGTGGGCTGCCTGCGCAGCCCACTTTGTATTTAAATGCGCCGTTTGAGGCTCTTGGTTTGGGGAGCTATTGTGGATGGGGAAACCGTCTACAATAGCTCCCCATCGCGCCTGCACGGGCCACGCGGCCAGGCGCCCGGTGGAAGGCTCCACAGGGCGGATGCGCCGGATGAATGGGGGTAAGATGCGATGGGAAAAGGGCGAACCCCGCTGGGGCCGCGGAAAGGCTAGAAGATAGGCAGCACGATCTTTTCAGTCAGCAGCAGGCAGAACGACCCCAGGATGCAGGTCATCAATAAGACCAACAGGGCAATCAGGAAGCGCTGTTGGGGAGACATGCCCAGCAGCGGCCCACTGCGTTGGGGTGGAGTAGGGGTGGTCTCCTCGACCGGGGGAAACTCTTCCTCTTCATAAGAAGAGGAGGCAGAGTTGCGCAGATCATCGAACATGTTCGACCTCCAGATAATGAATTCGTTTCCCTACGCCTGACGTAAGTGTACATCTCCAACAGTAATGCGCTGCTCTTGCCCACCCGGCAGCTCCAGGATCAGGTCGCCATTGGGCCCGATGCCACGCACCTGGCCAAAGATAGCCCCCTGTCCCGCTTGTTCGATCCGCACCCATTCCCCGCAGAAAGCCAGGCGGCTTTCCCAATAGGTGAAGAACTCCGTTTTGCCCAGCCAGGGGCGCCAGGTGAAAATCTTCTCCACCACGGCGCGCAGCAGCGCCGTACGGTCGACCGGCCGGTTGAGGATGGATTCGACGCTGGTGGCCGGGTAGAGCAGGTCTTCGGTCTGGGGGACGGATTCGGGGGTCACGTTGATCCCCATGCCCAGGACGACGCCTTGTAGCTGGCTACCCAGCCAGGCGGCTTCCACCAGGATGCCGCACACCTTCTGGCGTTGCAGCAGGACGTCGTTGGGCCACTTGATCTCGCTGACCAGGCCGTACTGTTCTTCCAATGCACTGCTGAGGGCCACGGCGCCCAGGGGCGAATACAGATTCAAAAAGCCCTGTTCGGCGGGAGAAGGCTTGAGGCACAGGCTGAAAGCCAGCCCGGCCCCGGGATGGGTAATCCAGCGGCGGTCCATGCGCCCGCGCCCGGCCGTCTGCGTGTCGGCCATCACCAGGGCGCCGTCGGGCGCACCGGAGGACAGCCAATCCAGGGCCACAGTGTTGGTCGAGCCGGTGGTATCGAAATATTGGAGGGCGGGAACAGGCAGCCCGTCTAATGCGCCCCGCAGGCTAGATTCATCCATGAACTGATTGTACCAAGTTTCGCCCTTTGACAAAAGCAAACCAGGGGGGCGGAAAGGCAATACTCACAAAATTGAAAGATCTGGTCAACTTTTGGGGCTCTGCCGACGTTAATAAAGATAGATTTGGGCGTTAAAAACAAAGCAGCCGCATCGCGGCTGCTCTGGAAAGGAGAAGACGAGCTACCTTTAATGTTATTTCTTGTTGATCTTGATCATGCGCGGGCGAGCCTCTTCCGCTTTGGGAACCCGCAGGGTAAGCACACCGTTATCCAGAGAGGCTTCCACGTTATTGGCATCCAGGGGACCCGGGAGGGTCAACGTGCGGTAAAAACGACCGAAGGGGCGTTCTTGCAGCAGGTAGGAATCGTTCTCGTTGCGGTCATTCTTGAATTCGCCCTGGATGGTGACGGCTTCGCTGACGATCTGGACGTTGAGGTCCTCCGAAGCCACGCCGGGCAGCAGGGCGGTCACGACGAACCCGTCCGTCTCGGCTTTGACGTCTACGGGGAAGACCACACTCGATTCGGCCTCGGGCCACTGATTTTCCATCATCTGAGCCATGCGGCGCATGCGGCGTTGGTATGGGGTGGTTACATAAAGAGTCATTTTGTGCCTCCAAAAGTTATACAGTAGTTGATTTCTTCGAAAAGTGCGTCGTTCATTCGATCTCGTTGTTGAACATAATCATATCCTGGTTGTATTGGAGGACTGATAACGGAAGATTTGCGTTTTATAAGAATCCCTTGCGCCCCCGGGCGTAGACTTCTCAGGGTAAAAAATTGTGGTATGATGTTCCCAACTGGAGTGAACTATGGACGACAAAATCACCATTATCGAAGGCCCTACGCCGACGTTTGAAGATATCGAAGATGGATGGGCGCTTGGTTTAAATGAAAGCCCATTTTTGTATGACCTGGCTTTGACCCGTTTACGCACTTTCAATGGCGCCGCCCTGGTAGAGCGCTGCTACCGTGCCTGGAGCAAACAAGACAACATCTACCTGCACTATCGCGACGACATGGGGTTAGAAGAACGTGTACCCATCCTGGCCGCCCGCTCGGTGGACACCCACGAGGGCCAGGTGCTGCTGCTGTGGATCCGGCGCAAACCGGAGGAGACCGAGTTCGAGATCGACCTGGAAGACGACGACGAAGAAGACGACGATTTCGATAGCTACGACACGAGTATCTGACCATGCCCCTTGACCTGGACCTCGTCCGCAAACAATTTCCTGCCCTAGACCGCCCGGTGGTGTACCTCGACAACCCGGGCGGTACCCAAATTTGCCGCCAGAGCCTGGATGGCATCCAGGATTACCTGGTGCGCTGCAACGCCAATCACGGTGGGGCCTTCGCCACCAGCCGCGATTCGGACGCCATGGTGGCCCATGCCCGAGAGGTGATGGCCGATTTCCTGCACGCTGCCCGCCCGGAAGAGATCATCTTTGGCCTCAACATGACCACGCTGACCTTCCACATCAGCCGTTCGCTGGGGGCCACCTTTGCGCCCGGCGATTTGCTGGCGGTGACGCGCCTGGATCACGACGGCAATATCTCGCCCTGGCTCAAGGTAGCCGAGGACCGCGGCCTGCGCGTGCGCTGGATCGATTTCCACCCTGAAGATGGCACCCTGGACCTGGACGACCTGCAGGCGGCCCTGGCCGAAGGCCCGCGCTTGCTGGCGGTGGGCTACGCCTCCAACGCCCTGGGGACGATCAACCCCATCCGCCAGATCACGCAGTGGGCTCACGAGGCCGGCGCGCTGGTCTATGTGGACGCAGTGCAGTACGCCCCGCACGGGCCGATCGACGTGCAGGACCTGGGCTGTGATTTCCTGGTGTGTTCGGCCTACAAGTTCTTTGGCCCCCACCTGGGGGTATTGTACGGGCGTTACGACCTGCTGGATGCGCTGCCTGCCTACCGGGTGCGCCCTGCGCCGGCCGAGCCGCCGGAAAAATTCGAGACCGGTACGGGCTCGTTCGAGTCCATCGCCGGCCTGGTGGGCGCTTTGGCCTATTTCGAATGGCTGGGGCAGACCTTCGGCGAGGAGTTTGTCGAACAGTACGCCGGCGAATACAGCGGCCGTGCGCTGACCTTCAAGCAGGCCATGGCGGCCGTGCGCTCGTACGAGTACGAGCTCAGCCGCACCCTGCTGGACGGGTTGGCCGGTCTGCCGGGCGTGCAGGTGTATGGCCTGCGCGACCTGCGCCGCCTGGAAGAGCGCCTGCCCACGGTTTCATTTACGATGGATGGCTGGCATCCGCAGCAGCTGGCGGCGCGCCTGAACGAGTCTGGCATCTACGTGTGGGACGGCAATTACTACGCCCTGGCGGTCACCGAACGCCTGGGCCTGGAAGAGCGCGGCGGCATGGTGCGCGTGGGGCCGGTGCATTACAACTCCTGCGCCGAGGTCGAGCAGCTGCTGGACGTGCTGCG
>JAAZNB010000666.1 GCA_012798515.1 Chloroflexota bacterium | reverse complement strand
GGCCACCCGCCGGTCAGCGGCGGCCAACACCTCCGCCCGCGTCGGCCGGTAGCGCCGGGGCCTGCTCTCCCCCGGTTGGTTTTCGGCTTTGTCTTTCATTGTATTATTTTATCTCACCTGGAGCTATTGAGCGACCACCGCTTGCCCTCCCCCTTTCCAGTACCACATGCGCCCGACCGAACACGGCCGGCCAGGGATGCCGGCTTACCCGCCTCGTCTCGGGCATACCCCCATTGATCCACTCGGGAGCATAAAAATGGCCGCCGCCCTGGCATGCTTTGCTTCGACCGGGGGCTGGTACGACCGGAAAAAGAGGTGCGTTGGCAACGCACCCTACAGAAGAAATCGCCTATTTCATTTAGCAGGTCGGGCTTCCATTACAACGCCCCGCAGGGGTGTGCCCGCCCCCCTCTATTAGCAGGTCGGGCTTCCAACGCCCGACCGAACACAGCCGGCAAAGGGTGCCGGCGTACCCGCACCGCCTCGGGCATACCCCCATTGATCCGCTCGCGACCGTGAAAGTTGGCTTTCGCTCCCGGTGCGGGCCGGCCGGGGCGCCGGGGCCGCCTGCCGCCGCGACGGAAGGGCGGGTCTTGCCGGATCGCTCTAGCCAACCTACGCCGGGCCGGTCTCCCCCCGGCCGCAGAACATGGCGCTGGGAAAATTCGCCAATTTCATTTAGCAGGTCGGGCTTCCAAAGTGCCCCGTAGGGGTATTACAACGCCCCGCAGGGGTGCGCCCGCCCCCCTCTATTAGCAGGTCGGGCTTCCAACGCCCGACCGAACACAGCCGGCAAAGGGCGCCGGCTTACCCGCACCACCTCAGGCATACCCCCATGATCCACGCGGGAGCGTGGAAGTTGGCTTTCGCTCCCGGCGCGGGCCGGCCGGGACACATCCCCTTTACTGCACCGTGCGCCACACCGTATCCAGCGCCCGAAGGGCCGTCAGGCGGTGCAGTTCCAGGCCTTCTTCACTGAGGTACATGGGATCTCCCGGGCGCAGGCCGCCGTTCTCCACCCCCTGGGCCGCGGCCCAGAAATTCCACATGGGAACGGCATATTCTTCGGCAATGTGGGCCACTTCCTGGTTGAGGCTGTGATCGCCCTCCAGGTCGTCCGCCTTGGTGGACAGGATGGGTAAGGCGCCGTGCTCCAGGATCGTCTCCACAATTCTGCGCATGTAGTCCGGGTTGCGGTCAGACCAGTGCGTGCCCAGGTTGACGAACACGATACTGGGGTTATGCGTGCGCAGCTCGCAGGTCAGCGGATTTTCGCCATATTGACAATAATTCAGGTTGACCCAGCCCTGCGACAGCATCGTGGCGGCGTTGCCGCCGTCGATCACGGTGATATTGGAATGAGAAAAGGAACCCGAAAACTGGTCGATGGTCTCCTGCAAGCCCTGGTCTGCCTCGCTCAAGGAATACTGCCCGGTGTCGTAGGTCTGCATGAAGGTATACGGGAAGCTCTGGCAGTCGCCCACCACCGAAAAAGCGTGGGCATCGGTGCCGGCTTCGAGACCTTCCTGATAGATCTGCCGGGCGTAGTGGCTGATCTCCGGCTGCACCGGCCACTCCATCCACTGCTCGTAGGTGAGCACCTCCGGCTCGCTGGCCATGCTCACCTCTGGCACGACAGGGCCGCCCGTGCCGGCCTCTTTGACCTGCACGGGAAGCGAAGTGACCGTTGCCGGCTGCAGCGGTGTGGCGGTGCGCGTCGGGCGCGGCGTGCGCGTGCGTTCGGGGGTCGTGGTCTGTCCCTGGCCGGTCAGCGTGGGCCGGGTGGCCGCCAG
>JAAZNB010000665.1 GCA_012798515.1 Chloroflexota bacterium | reverse complement strand
GATCACGATACCAGGCGATGAATTACAGCAGGCCGCAGCTCAATTTGTGCACAGCAGTGATAACCTGGCGGCCTCGATGAAGGAGCTGGATGCGGCCATCTCCGCTTTGGAAAGAAAATGGTCCGGCTCGACCCAACAGGTGTTTTACCGCAAATATAAGGATTTGCACCTGGCCATGGAAGGCATGATGGGCTTGATGAACAATATTGCCCTCGAAATGAACACCATGGCAGACCGGATGCAGCACATCGACAACCGGGATAATTTCTCCGGGTAAGCCCAGCAGGTACCATCTTTAGAATCCAGACATCCTTTTCAATCTCTCTATCCAGGCAAACACGAAAGGAACGACACCATGACACAGATCATCGTCACCCCCGATCAACTAAGGGACTTCGGCACCAAGTTCAACAATTCGTCCAACCAGGTCCAGGATCTATTGAACCAGGTGCAGAACCTGGTCAACACCCTGCAGGGTGGGGCGTGGAAGGGGAATCGCGCCAACAAGTTCTACAACGATTGGGGCGCCATGAAACCCCAGGTCACCAAGGCCATCGAGACGTTGAACCAGGCCTCGCAGATCTTGAAAGCCGCCGGCGATGCCTTTGGCGGCGTCGACAATCAGTGATTTCCGCTCCGTTTTTTGAGAGAACTCCTTTTTCTAAACCTAAATCTTGATGAGTGGTTCCACTGATATTTCCCCCTGGATTAGCCAACGGGGAAATATTAGTGTTCGAAATGATGGAGTAAAATGGCCCAGTTCAATCGTCCTCCCCGCCTGATCAGTCCCTTGCCGGATCAAGTCGTCAAATTACCCAAGCTTCCGGCTTTATCCGAAAAAAATAATTCGTCCGAGTGGCTGATGATGATCTTGCCATTCGCGGCTGTGATCCTCAGCGCAATCGTGATGTTTTCGTTCTCGGGCGGGGGCAGCAACTGGACCACTTACCTGCTGTTTATCCCTATCATGGCGTGTTCTTACCTGGCCAGCGCCCTGGTGGCCTGGAAACAGAAGAAGGATTTTAAAAAGAAACTGGCCGCGCTGCATGCAAAATTAAAAACCGACATCTACGCGGTAGAAAAAGACCTGTCGGATCTGAACCAGGAGGAACGCCGCAAGCGTTTCCGCATCGACCCGGACATTGCCGAGTGCCTGAAGCGCGTGCAGGAAGCCGACCCCCGGCTGGGGGAACGCCGCCCCGGGGACGAGGATTTCTTGCACCTCCGGGTTGGCACAGGCAGCGTCCGGGCCACCTATCAGATCCACCAGGAAGAAATCGAACAGGAAAGCGAAGAATTCCTCAAAGAGCGCAAGGCCCTGGAAGAAATTGCTCACCGCTATGGCGCCATCACGGACGCGCCCTATCTGGTGCGCCTGCCGGAGATCGGCTCGCTGGGCATCTGTGGCGATCACAGCCTGGCGCGCCAGATGACTTATTCCTTGCTGGCCCAGATCATGACCCATCACTGGCCGGATGAAGTAAAACTGGCGGCCTTCTGCCGGGTAGACGACATTTCCGAATGGAAGTGGCTGGAAAAATCTCCGCACTGCTCGCACCTGCAGCAGGCCATGACCAACCCGGCTGCCGGCGGCTCGCGCAAGGGCATTGCCGGGGTGATGAAAGGGCTGGAGCTCGAGCTGCAACAGCGGGAACAAACCTACGAAGCCAAAAAGCTGCTGCAGCAGGGAGAAGAAAAACAAACCGCGGGGATGACGCCGCTGCCGCGCCTGGTGCTGGTCTTCGACGAGATGGAGACCGTCTTCAATCACCCGGCGGTCAGCCTGCTGCTGGAGAAGGGAAAGGCCCTGGGCGTGTATGGCATCTTCCTGACCCGGCATTCCAGCCGGGTGCCGGGCGAGTGCGGCGGCGTTCTCAACGCCCGGGACGGGAAGCTGTTTTACAAACAAAGCGGCATCGACGCCCAGGAATGCAACGCGGATCTCACCCCGCGCCCCACCATCGAAGCCTTCAGCGCTGCCCTGGCGCAAATCCCCTTCCCGTCCGGAGGGACATCGTCACAACCGCCCGAACAGGTCACCTTCTTGCAGCTTTTCAACGCCCGGCGCGTGGAAGACCTGCCGGTGGAAGAATGGTGGGGCGGGAAAAATCCGTATGGATACCTGCGCGCCCCCATCGGGAGAACCTCGCCCACCTCGGATTGGATCTTCGATCTGAACGATCGCGACGGGGCCCACGGCCCGCACGGCCTGCTGGGGGGGATGACCGGTTCGGGAAAAAGCGAGGCGCTGAAAGCCATTATCCTGGCCCTGGCAGTGACGCACCATCCCTACGATTTGAACTTCGCCCTGGTAGATTTCAAAGGGGGCGCGGCCTTCAACGAGCTGCGCGACCTGCCTCACACGGTGGGCGTGGTGACCGACATCGAATCCAACCCCACCTTTGCCGAAAGGGTGATCCAGTCTTTGACCGGTGAGATCGAGCGGCGCAAGAAAATCCTGGAGAATGCCCGGGCCACCTTCCGTTTTGGCCGCGCACACATCGACGAGTATCGCGAGAAACTACGTACCCGCCGGCCGCTGCCGCGCCTGTTGATTGTGTTCGACGAATTCGCCGAATTCAAGGCGCGCAACCCGGAGGGCAGCCGGAAATTGATCGGCATTGCCCGGCAGGGCCGCTCGCTGGGCGTGCACTTGCTGCTGGCCACCCAGAACATTGCTGCGGCGATCGATCCGGAGATCATGCAGAACTCCACCTACAAGATCTGCCTGCGGGTGAGCGATCCCCAGGACAGCGTGCAGATGATCGGCATCCCGGACGCCGTGTCCTTGAAGCGGGGCCGGGCGTATTTCTCCGTGTCCAGCCGGGTACTGTACCAGTCGGCCTTCTCCGGGGCGGACTATTCCCCCAACGTGGAAGCCGCCGTCCCCAACTCGATGGTGCGCATCTACCCGGATGGGCGCCGCGAGACGGTGAGCATGCTGGCCTGGAAGAGCCCGGAGCAGAACAAGCCGGCGGCCCAACCTGCGACGGAAGCCGCGGCGGTGGTGGAACACCTGGAGCGGGTGGCCGGGAAAATGGGGCTAAAAAAGCCGGCCCCGGTCTGGCAAGACGCCTTGCCCGACCGCCTTTACCTGCCGGATCTCCTGGATCGTTTCCTGACCGGCGGCTGGGATGGCGCCGGATGGCTGCCTTGCCACCCGTTGAGCGATCGTACGACCGTAATCAAGGCGGCGTCTCCGTACCTGGGGTTGTTCGACGACCCCCAGGAGCAAAACCAGCCTTGTTTTCAGATCGACCCGTCTCAGGGCGGGAACTTGCTGGTCTTTGGCTCGGCCGGTTCTGGCAAGAGCACGGTGTTGAGAACGCTGGTGACCTCCCTGGCGCTGACGCACACGCCGGAACAGGTGCACGTCTACGTGCTGGATTATGGCGGCCAACCTCGCCTGAAGGTTTTGGAAGCTTACCCGCACGTGGGCGCGGTCATCACGCGTATGGAGGCCGAACGGACCCAGCGCCTGGTCAGCTACCTCTCGGCGGAAGTCCTGCGGCGAAACCATGTGATGAGGATGGCAAAGGTGGATTCGTGGGCGGACTATAACGCCCAGGCTGCGCCGGAGGAGAGGTTCCCCGCCACCTTCCTGGTCATCGACGGCTTTATCAATTTCAAAGATTCCTTCGAGCCGGAGATGGTCAAGGCCATCGTCATGCTGTTGAGCGGCCAGTCCGCCGGGATTCACCTGGCAATTTCGTCTTATCTGCAATCTGACCTGCCCAATGAGCTGTATGCCAACATCAGTAACCGCCTCAGCCTGTTCCAGGCCAACGCTAACGAGTACCAGGGACTGGTTGGTTTTCTGTCTGAGGCGCGCCTGCAAGAAGACGCGGTGCTGGGCATGCGGCCTGGCCGGGGTTTGCTGCGCCGTACCACGCCGTTGTCGTTTCAGGCTGCTTTGCCGACTTATGGGGACAACGACAAAGAATTGGCCGAAAATTTAAGCGCCCTGGCGACTGCCATGGGAGAGGCCTGGAAAGGGAAACGCACCCCGCCCGAAATACAATATCTGGAAGAACATATTTACCTGCCCCCGGCGCCGGCGCGCAGCAACCGGCGCGACGACCGGGCCGAGATTGGCCTCACTTACCAGGACTTGAAACCCATCGGTTTTTCGTTCCGGCAGGATAGCAACGCTTTCCTGGTCTCTTCGACGTCCCCCGGGGAAGGCAAGACCACGCTCCTGCAAATGTGGATGCTGCGCCTGGCGGAGCTGTATCCTCCCGAGCAGATCGAGATCAAGATCGTTTCTTTTCACAGCCAATCGTTGATCCCGATGCAGCCGCTGCCGCACGTGCAGCTGATCAAGTTCAAGCCGGCTTTCGAGGATTTCCTCTCCGAGCTGAATCGCAGGGTGGCCGGCAGGTACCAGGAGCGAGAAGGGCAGATCCGTGCGGACATGGAGAATTTCGACCAACAGGCCTTCCTCGACCGGCAGGCGCATATCTGGATCGTCATCGACGATTACGGGAAGTTCTCGGCCTCGATCGACGACAACGAGCGGGCCCAGTTAATAGACCTGCTGCAAAAGGGCGAGGACGTGGGGCTCAGCGTGGTGATCAGTGACACCCTGGCCGATGTGCCCAGGACCTTCCAGGATAGCTTTGTGGGCAAGGTCGTTGCCAGCGGCTGTGGAGTGCTCCTGGGGGGTGCGGATGGTATCGACCTGTTTAATAACGCTCGCATCACCCCCGGCCAGCCTACGATAGGGCTGCCGGCCGGGCGGGGGTATTTTATCCGCCGGGGAAGGGTCAGCCTGTTCCAGACCGGGGTCTGGTGGCGGCAGAATGAGAACCCGAGTACGGCTTTACACGGCCGGATCGGTCAAATCGAGGGGTAGGCGCCATCCTTTCCATTTCTATGTTAGGCGTGGATAGGGAATGGCGTAATCGACAACGAACCAGGGATGAGGTAGGAACGACATGCAAGATTTGACCGATCGGTCGATTGGAAGATATCACATCACCCAAAGGCTGGGCGAGGGGGGCATGGCGATTGTCTATAAGGCATTCGATACCCGGCTGGAATGTGACGTGGCGGTGAAGTTCATCCGGACAGAAAAGCTGGCCGGCGAGAATTCCAAGACGGTTCTCAAGCGTTTCAAGATCGAAGCCCAAAAAACCGCGGCTTTGATGCACCCCAACATCGTCCCGGTGATCGACTACGGCGAGTTCGAGGGCATGCCCTACCTGGTGATGAAATACCTGCCGGGAGGAACCCTCAAGCAAGCCCTGGTGCAACGCTTGAAAAAGAACCTGGGGGCTTTCCCTTATCCTCAGGCCGCCGCGCTGCTGGCGCCGGTGGCCAGGGCGCTGGAGGTGGCTCATCAGAGCGACCTGGTGCACCGCGACGTCAAGCCTTCGAACATCTTATTGACCCCCAGCGGGCAGCCCATGTTGACCGATTTTGGCGTGGCCAAGATCCTGGAGAGCAACGAGACCATGGACCACACTGCCCTGGGGATCGGGATCGGGACCCCCGAGTACATGGCGCCCGAACAGTGGGAAGGCATCACCCTGGATGGGCGCGCCGACGTCTATGCCCTGGGGGTGGTTTTTTACGAACTCATCACCGGGCGGGTGCCCTTCAAGGCGGACACGATCCCGGCCGTGATGGTCAAGGTAATCCGGGATCCGCTGCCCCGGCCGAGAACGTTCGTCAAAGATATCCCGGAAGGGGTAGAGAAAGTGATCTTCAAAGCGCTGGCAAAACGACCCGAGCATCGTTACAACACGATGGGGGATTTTGCCCTGGCATTGGAGAAATTGGCCAGCCAACCAACCAGCTCTACCTGGGAAGAGAGTTCCTTCGACTTTAGCGAGCCTGTCGTGGAGACGCAGCCTGATTTCATGGAGGTGGAGCGCACTGCGGAGGAAACCTCTTCGCTCACGGGAGGGGAAACGACCGGGCGCCCACCCCGTAGGCCCTGGCCGTGGGTCGGAGCGGCGCTCGTCGTGATAGCCTTGATCGGGGGATTTCTCTGGTGGCAAAACCCGGGGACAGGCGACGGCCCTCCGTCGCAGCAGACCCAGACTGCATACGCAGCCGGGGTGACCCCCGCGCTGACGGCTACGAGCCAGGCGACGCCGCAGAACCTGGTGAGCGTGCCCGGAATCCAGGATGCTGTTTCGGTCTTGTACGAACAAGAATTCTCGAATAATTCATTGTCGTCCTGGCAAATTGGCCCAAACTCTAGCGTGAAAGATGGGGTTTTACAGGTCGATGGACAGGGAGAATGGAACGGCTCGGCGCGCAATCCACCGGGATATCTGCATGATGGCCAGGGGATATTGATGTCGTTCCAATGCTCACGCGACGCCCACACAGAAATCTACCTGGAAGCGGGGCAATGGGGAACCAAAGGGCTCAGGCGTTGGGGCATTTACTGCCATGCGTCCGAGCCGAATATGGTCACGTTGAACAGTTATTACGATATAGATGGATACGTCGAGGGCGCGTTGGGTGGCAATCTGAAATTCCAACCGGATACCTGGTATAACCTTTTGCTGGTCATCGGTGGCTCGGGTCGCTACGTGGTGGATATATGGGCCCAGGACCAGCCTGACCAGTACCTGACGTTATCGAGAAAAATGGATTCGAGCTGGAATTCCCGTGACTGGATCTTTCGGGCGAATGCGAACGCGGGCAGCGTGGTCATCGATCATTACCAGGAGATCGAAGTAGACGGCGCGCCCTGAGATACACCGGCTGGCCCGGCCGGGCAGATGAAGGCTCATGGGTTTCACTGCAGGCAAGCATGGAACTGTTTTTAATGGCCATAGTTCGCCCCTTTTGATTGGGCCATAGATGGGGCGCCTGTATCCAGATCCGTATGTAAGAGGCTGCGTATGCCCGACCCGGAAAATGCCCCCTGGACGTTTGGAATGAGTCCATTCGGTGTAGGGGAGATCGTCCAAACCATTTCAACCGGCCGCCTGTTTCGCGTTTACCTGGCGAGGATCGCAGGCCAGGAGGTGTGCGTCAAGGCGGTGGCGCCGGGCCGCAATGCCGGGGGCAATGCGGGTGTGTTTACGTCCGCATTTCAGGGCATAGAGACCTCCCTGTATGATGGTTGCACGCAAGTCGTGGATGCCCTGCCGGTGAGCGCCTATGCGGCCTTGGCGGAGCACATCCTGGTAAGCGAGGCCCAGGTGATCCAGCAGGCGGGGCAGGCCTGGAATCACCGGGTATACGGGCTGGGAATCTGGGACGGGCAGTCCGCTGCCCAGGCCTTACCGCCCGGCCCAACCGGGCCGGACGAGCGCTTTGGGATCGCGCTGGTGATGCCGCATTACCCGGCCGCGCCTTTGTCGAGCCTCCAACCCCAGGAAAAAAAGCGCTCGTTGGCGGCCATCCTCCCGGGTTTATGGGATGCGTTGGGGAATTCCTGTCACGGCGATTTGAGTGAAAGCAATATCCTGGTCGAGGCGGACCAACGGACCTTTCACCTCATCGACCCGGGCGTGTTGATCGCCAGCCCGGCGGTCAGGACCAATTATGCCGACGAGAAATCTTACCTGACCACGAACCCGGCCAACTATCCTTTGCTGCCACCTTTCCTGAACGTGGAATCGATCGCAGGCCAGGGGGGCTATTCGCTGGCCGGGCTGCTGTCTGCCCTGGTGGCGCACCCTTCCAGGTGGGACGACCTTTACGGCTCGTTCGATTTAAGTGCTCGGGTCTTCAACCCGGCGGGCAACAATTCGCCCGAGACCCTGCGCCCGGGGCCATCCGATCTGTTAGCCCTGGGCATCCTCTATTATCGGGCCTTGACGGGTAAAGACATCTTCCGGGAAGATTCCTTTTTTCCGAACACGCCTGCCTGGGTCGGAAAATTTGGAGAGACCGGCCGGGAGGTCTATACCTCGCTGAAACAGGCCGGGCAGATCTTGCTTTCCGGTTATGTGGAGGAAAGGTTATCGGGCGAGTCGCTATTGCCTTCCGAACGGAACCTGGCCCAGGCGTTATTGACCTTGCAAATCGAGAGCCGGGCGCATTTACAGGCGCTGGTAGACCGGGTTGTGGAGGATGATCAGCTCCCCGCCACCGAGGGGGGCGCCTCTGCCGGCGATGGGAACGGGTCTGCGCCGTTCCAGCACCGCAGCAGGCATGTGGATTGGAAAGCCGTGTATTCTCCGCTGCGGCCCCTGGGAAGGGGCGGGATGGGTGAAACCTGGCTGGCCAGGGATCCGGTGACCGGAAAAGAAGTGTGCGTCAAGCTCCTGCATGG
>JAAZNB010000118.1 GCA_012798515.1 Chloroflexota bacterium | reverse complement strand
GCCACAGCCACGGCAGCCGCCAACAGCAAGGTCACCAATCCTCTGGCAATCCATTCTCGAAGCATCATGTTCAACCTACCAGCAGCCACAACATGGCCAGGGTATACAGCAGACAGAAAACCAGCAGCGGCGCCGCGGCCCGCCTGCCTGGGGTCCGCGCCGCAATCATATGTCCCGCCCCGGCCAGGCCGGCCAACAGCAGGGCGATCACCATCCCGGGAACCACGCCGGCCAGGTCCACGGCGCCCCACGACCAGCCGCGAGCGCCCAACAGGTTCCAACCCCGCCCCAGGGGGTCGGCCAGCACGGCAGCCACGTACCCCAGCTTGGCCAAGGCAAACGACACGGTAAAGGCCATCCAGGCCGCCAGCCCCAGCGGCGACAGCGCCGCCCCCACCCCGGCCAGGGCTTCGCCCAGCGGGCGTCCCCGGCCGGAATACCTTTCGCTCCAGGCAGTGAACAGAACGAACAGGCCGGGGACCGTCACCACCGTCAGTCCCAGGAAACCGGCCGCGTAGGCCAGCCACGGCCAGCTGCCCAGGGCGTAAGCCGCCGACTTCAGCCCACCCCACGGCCCCAGGAAGACGGCCGCATACGCGGCTGCACTACCCAACATGGCCAGGGAGAGAAAGGTCTCCCCGGGCGCCTGTCGCCGGGGCGTTTGCCAGTCACTGCCCGGGGGACGCAGGTTGAGCGCCAGGTTGTCCAACGGGCAGGCGCGCACGCATTCCATACATAACCCGCAGGCCGTGTTGTCCTGCAAAGCCAGGGGATAGACGCCCCATGGGCAGACCTGATAACAGGTCTTTTCGGCGTGGGTAGCGCACACGCGGCGGTCTTTCACGCGCAGTTCCAGAGGGGCCGCCTGAGCGTACAGGCCGGTAAATCCGCCAATTGGGCACAGGTAATTACAAAAGGCGCGCCGCTCGAAGAACAGCCCCACGACCAGGGCCAGCAGCAGCACGGCCAGGAGCACCCAGCCGGTCAGGCGGGGCGAGGTCAGGGTCACTGCGCTGGCCAGGCCCAGGCCTAAAAAGCCGGCCGCCTGCAACCAGCGCCCTCGCAACCGCCGCGGCCAGCGCCGGCCGGCGCCCGGGCCGGGCCGCCGGACAGACAGGATCCCTCCGCGCCGCAGCCATTCGGCCGGCATGGGAAGAGGGCACACACTGCACCAGGCGCGCCCGCCCAGGGGGATGAAGACCAGTTTGAGCGCTGACCACCAGGCAATCCATACGAAGATGATGGCGAAGTTGTGGCTGCCCACCGCCGGACCGAACAGCCCGGCCAGGATGGTGAACACGAAACCGGCCAGGGTGATGGCCCGTAACAGGAACTGAGGCCAGCGACTGCGCAGCCCGACCCCGGCCAGCGGAACCCGCAGCAGATCACGGCGCCAACCGCGGTTCGTGTGGGCCGCGGCCGGGCCGCTTGACGAAGGAATCGATGCTTTCACGAGCGCACCTGAAACCAGGCTGCCAGGACGACCAGCCCGGATAGCAGCCCGGCGCGCAGCAGCAGCGGGTTGCCGCCGACCTCGAAGCGGCCCAGCATGAAGGGATGCAGGCTGCCGCAAGCCGTGGCACAGCGCAGGTAAAACGAGCCCGGCCGCCCGGCGACGAAACTGACCCGCGCCGCCTGGCCCGGGTCGGCCGTGAGCTGAAAATCGTAACCGTCGATGCTCAAGCCATGCACCACGTCGGTCGAGACCAGCTCGATGGTCACCCGGTCGCCCGGGTTGGCGCGCAGCACGGCCGGGGTGAATTCGAACTGGCTGGCCTCCAGGCGATAGAAGCGCTCCACCGGCGCGCCCCATGCGGAAGGCAGCGGCATCAGGGCCACCCACAAGCCCAGCCCCAGCCAGGCGATCCAGGCCCACCTGCGTTTCACCGCGCCGTCCTCAGGGCAGGTTGGAAGGGCCATATTGCCCGAAGGTACGATCGATGCTGGCCTGGATCTCGGCGATGGGCTTGCCTTCGTCGAGCATGCGCATGGTATCCCGGGTAATGTCCACGCAGATCGAGCAGCCCAGGGCGTGGGTATCGTACTGGATCTCGCCGTCCGGGCCAACCTGCTGGACGTAGCAGGAATAATTAGAGGTATGCCCCATGGCGCCGCACCCGCAGTAACAAGGGATCTGCTGCAAAGCCTCCGGGTTGGCCACAGCGAACTGGTAAGCCTGCTGGACGTTGGCCGGGGCGGAGCGCACGTTGGCCGGCATGTCCTGCATGGAGGCCATGGGATAGGCCGCCTCTTCTCCGGCGGCCTCGGGCGCCGCGCTGCACCCGGCAGCCAGCAGCAGGACCAGGAGCGCCAGGGCGCCCCGGGACAACAGTTGGAAGGGATGGTTCAGGTTCATTGGTTCTCCCGCAAAACAATGGAATGGATGGATACCGGGCTGAGTGTACGGCCACCCGGCCGGCGGGAAAAGGGCACATTGGCGGGTTGGCCGGTGGGCAATATGGCCTATACGCGCAGGGCCATCCGGCTTTTGCGCCGGGCGAGGGAAAAGGCTACGATGATGCGTATGCAGCCTACCCCGGCCACCCCACCCGCCCTTTCACGCCAGGCTCGCCTGGTGGCTATTGCCATCGGGCTGGGACTGATGGCTTTACTGGGGCTGTCCATCGCCAGGCTGCACGCCGCGCCTACGGTGGTCTACGATCATCCTCTGCATGTCACCAACCGGCCGGTCAGCGCCGCGCCGGCCGCCGGGGAATCTGCGGACGCCACAGGCGGGCAGCCGCGCCTGGAAATCCCCGTCACCTTTCACGACTTTGGAAGCATCGGCGCCACCCAGGTGGTCCGGCAGGATTTCCTGCTCACCAACCGGGGCAGCGTCCCGCTGCGGATCCGCTCGGCCTACACCACCTGTGGCTGCACGACGGCCGAATTCAGCGCCAGCGTGATCCCCCCGGGCAAGGCTGCTCGCATCACCCTCACTTACGACGCCGGCTACCACCACGCCGCCGGGAACACCGTGCGGCGCGGCCTGGTCATACGCAGCAACGATCCCCACCAGGGCCAGGTGGAGATCTGGATCCAGGCCACGCTCCGGTAGACTCATCCGGCCTCAGCCGGGCGCGACATCCCCGCCCCGGCCATTTCCCCCTTTGATTGCTTAAAAATTCCGCACCGGTCCCCGTTTTTGTCGAAAAAGCCTTCCGGGGCTATTGAAATTAATCGCAATCGTCCCTATAATCGTAATTAGTTTATCCACGCGCTAAATTAATTAAGGGAGCCGCATGCACAGGTCTCAAACCGCCGATCAAGAAATGGTGCGCAAAGTCAATCGCTCGCTGGTGCTCAATACACTACGCCTGTACGCCCCCATTTCACGCGTCGAAGTAGCCAACCTGACCGGGCTTAACCGCAGTACGGTCTCCAATATCATCAACGCCCTCATCGATGAAGGCATGGTGTGGGAACAGGAACGCCAGGACTCCCGGGTCGGGCGGCCTTCTGTCTCGCTGACCCTGCGCCCGGACGGCGGCGCCGTCATCGGGGTCGAAATCGGCGTCGATTTCATCTCGGTGCTGATGACCGATTTCGTCGCCAAACCCCTCTACCAGGATTGGATCGACCTGCCGGAGGCGTCCCCACAGATCGACGTCCTGGTCCAGGCCGAACAGTCCATCGACCAGGCCATCGCGCTGGCCAACCAGCAGCGCCTGAAGCTGCTCGGCATCGGCGTGGGCGTCCCCGGCCTGGTCAACACCAATCGCGGCGAGCTGATCTTTGCGCCCAACTTGAAGTGGCGCGACGTGCCCCTGCGCCTGATGTGGAACCAGCGTTTCCACCTGCCCATCTACGTCGAGAACGAGGCCAACCTGGCCGCCCTGGGTGAATATTATTTTGGCGTGGCGCGCGGCGTGGACGATTTCGTCTACCTCAGCTCTGGCATCGGCCTGGGCGGGGGCATGATCGTCAACGGGAAACTATACGGCGGGGCGCACGGTTTTGCCGGCGAGATTGGCCACATGCAGCGCGACCCAAACGGCGAGCAATGCGCCTGCGGCCGCCGGGGCTGCTGGGAGACCCAGGTCGGCCCACGGGCTGTGCTGCGCCGCGTCAAGAACACCCTGCGGGAATCGCCCGACAGTCCCCGCCCGGTAGGCTGCGCCGCTGACCTCAGCAACCTTACCTTTACCATGGTGTCCCACGCCGCTTTGAACGGGGATCCCATCTGCCGCCAGGCCATCGAGGGCGTCGCCGAGCACCTGGGACGGGGTATTGCCGACCTGGTCAACCTGTTCAACCCGGACCTGGTGGTCATTGGGGGAGCATTGAGCCTGGGAAAAGAGATTTTGCTCCCGGTGATCGAGAAGACCGTATTCGACCAATCCCTGGGACCCTCATCCAACAGCACACGGATCGCTTTCTCGGAACGGGGGAAAGATGCCTGCGTCTATGGCGCGGTTGCGGTGGTCCTGGACGACATTTTAAGAGAAATGGTCCTCGTTTAGGACTGATACTATCGCCCCCTGCACATACCAGTCGTGGAAGGCTGCTATGTGCAGGGGGAAAACAACCAGCACACAATGCAACAACTCTAATTTCATACCAGGAAAGGAGGTCAGCCCGGGAAAATAGGAACACCTTGTATTGCCTGTTCCAGGAATCGCTTTTTCAAATTAAGTCAGAGGGAGGAGTATGCAATGAAATCCAACCGTATCGTGATGATATTGATTACTTTGTTGGCCATCGCAAGCATGCTCATGGGCTGCACAGCCGCACCGGCTGCCAGCTCCACCGAAGCGGCAGAGCCACAAACCTCAGGTGGGAAAACAAAAATCGGCCTGTCATTCTCCGACTTTGCCACAGAGCGCTGGAAAAACGAAGAGACGTTATTGCGCCAGATGCTGGAAGAAAAAGGCTACGAGGTTCTCAGCCAGGAAGCCAACCATGATGTCAAGGCTCAGAACGACCAGGTCGATAATATGGTCAGCCAGGGGGTGAAAGGCCTGATTGTCATCGCCGAGGATGGCGACGCCATCGTCACATCCATCGACAAAGCCGCCGATGCCGGTGTGAAAGTCATCGCTTATGACCGTCTGATCAAGAGCCCCAAGATTTCGGCGTATCTATCCTTCGATAACGTCGAAGTGGGCCGGCAGCAGGCCATCGGGGTGATGAAGGCCGTCGATATCGACAACTGGGACGTTGCCGCCAATGGCAAGCTTCGCCTGGTCAAGTTAGGGGGCAGCCCGACTGACAACAATGCTATCCTGGTCCGCAAAGGACAGGACGAAGTCCTGGCCCAGTACACGGACAAAATTGACGTCGTCGCAGATCAGTGGGTAGACAACTGGGACGCCGCCAATGCCCTCAAGTTGATGGAGAACATCCTCACTTCGGTTAACAATGATATCGATGCCGTGGTGGCCTCCAATGACGGCACCGCTCTGGGCGCCCTGCAAGCCATGAAGGCCCAGGGGTTAGCCGGTAAAGTGCCCATCTCGGGCCAGGATGCCACCGCCGACGGCAGCAACAGTATCGTCAAAGGTGAACTGACCGTCTCGATTCTCAAAGACATCCGCAATCTGTCCCCGTTGGCCGTGGAAACCCTGGACAAGCTCATCAAGGGCGAGCCCGTGGAAGGATTGAAGGATTTCAGCCTGGTCGAACTGACCGGCGACCAAAATTTGAGCGGGGACGTTCCCTGCCTGTTCCTGGAAGTCCAGCAGGTCAACGCGGACAACGTGTACGACCTGGTGGTGGCGAGCAAATTCCAGAGCTATGACGACGTCTATCGTGATATTCCGGAAGATCAACGCCCTCCCAAGCCAGAATAAACCACTCAATTGCCCGGCTCTCGGCGAGCTTTCGTTGAGGGCCGGGCGCCCTACGTTTCATCACAGCCAGCATCCAGGGTCCGAAACTGTTATTGGAAAGTACGTTTTTACATGAAGGAGAGGATTGTGAGCGACGAAATCATCCTCGATATTCAGAACGT
>JAAZNB010000664.1 GCA_012798515.1 Chloroflexota bacterium | reverse complement strand
GCCCTGCTCACCTTTCTTTATCAGGATTTTCCATACTGAACGCCTGGTGGAGCCACCTGGCTCCATTGCCCGCCTCGGGTGGCGTATCCCTGGCTTCGGGGAGCGGCACGACCAGGCGCAGGGACCGCGGAACGATCTCCACCTGTATGGGCGTATAACCGATCAGCTCACCATCCGCCTGCACGGCCTGCGGCCGGCGGGAACGGATTACGATACTGTGCGTTGCAGTAAGGTGCTTGATCTCCGGGTTGGGATGGGGCTTCCCCAACAACCAGCGCATGCCTACGCGCAAGAAGTCCAGGGGCGCCGCGGCGCGCAGCACGAATACGTCCAGCAAGCCGTCGCACGGGCTGACGTTCAGCCCCTGCATCGGCGGTTGCCAGCCCATCAGGGTCCCGTTGGCGATCAACACTTCCGTGGCGCGCAACCGGTTTTTGTGGCGGTCCACCGACAGGTAGAACACGATCGGGCGGGTCATGAAGACCGATTTTATGCCCACCCATACGTAGGCCGCGATGCCAAAGCGGCGTTTGTCTTCCCGCAGCGTGTTCTGCATGATCATGGTGCTCAACCCCATACTGGCATTCAACACGTAATAGCGTTTGTTGATGCGCATCACGTCCAGTTCCTGGATGGCGTGGGAATGGGAAAACAGGTTTAAGCTCTCGTTGAGGTTGACCGAAATACCACGGTCGCGCGCCAGCACGTTGCCGGTGCCCACCGGCACAATGGCCATCGGGACCTGGGTGCCCACCAATCCGTTGGCCACCCCCGACACCGTGCCATCCCCACCGGCGGCCACTACCAGGTCGCTGCCCAGGCGGATGGCATCCCGGACCAGGGCGGGCAGGTCCTCGTCCCCGGTGGTTAAATAGACTTCATATTCCCATCCCCGTCGGGAGCAGTTTTCTCTTAGTTTGGTGAGTAACAAATCGACGTTGGCGCTTCCGGCGACGGGATTGACCACGGCGAAAATTTTCGAATACCGGTCTGGCTGTATGACTTCCATTCTCTCCCTTAAGACCGCTGGACTGATCCTCCCCCGCCTGCACAGGTACATCGCGAATCGGGAACCGGTAAAGAGGAGTGTTCCTCTATTCTACATCCGAACCCACATCCGGGCATACCTGCCAGATCGCCGGGGCCAGGGGGATTACGTCCTGCCAGGAAGGGCTCTTGATACGCACGCGCCATCCGGAGCCGCTCCACAGCCTGGCAACATCCAGCTCTTATGCGTCAGGACCGGTCAGCTGCCGGCCAGCGCCATGGCCATGTGAATGGCTGTGCCTTGCTCCAGCCTGGATTCGGCCCATACTTTTCCCCCCTGCGATTCGACCAGCGCCTTGACGATAGCCAGCCCCAGGCCGCTGCTGCCGGTATCCGTCTGCCGGGATTTGTCGCCGCGATGGAAGCGGTCGAAGATAAAAGGCATCTCATCCACCGGGATCCCCACGCCGTTATCCGCTACGGTGAGCTCTACTTTGCCGCCTACCGACCGGGCCGACAGGCTGATCACGCCCCCGGTGTTGGTATAGCGCAGGGCGTTGCTGACCAGGTTGTCCAGGACCTGCATCATGCGCGCCTCGTCCACGTAGATGTCCGGCAGCCCCTCCGGAATATCGACCTGGATCGTCACGTTCTGCTGGCCGGCGTGATGCTGGAACAATTCCGCGGCCCAGTCCAGGAGTGCCTGGGGAGAAACGGCCTGCGGGTGCAGCGATAACTCACCGGCATCGGCCTTGGACAACGTGCGCAGGTCCTCGACCATCTTCTGCAGCCGTTCGATCTCCGAGAAGATCAAGGCCAGGCGCTGCATGGTGGGATGTAAGACGCCGTCGCGCATGGACTCGACGTAGCCGGCGATCACAGTCAGGGGCGTGCGCAGGTCGTGGGCAATGTCGGCCGTCATCTGCCGGCGCAGCTGGTTGCTGCGCGCCACTTCCAGGCTCATACTGTTGAACGCCTCCGCCAACTGCCCGATCTCATCTTTAGAATGGACTGCCACCTGCTGTTCCAGGTGCCCCTGGGCGATGGCCTGGGTGGCGGTCGTCAAGGCCCGCAGCGGCTGGGTCAGGGTGCGCGCCAACAGCAAACCGATGATCAAGGCCGCCAACAGCGCCCCGAGCATACCCACGATCAAGGCCTGGTTGGTTCGCTCCAGGAAACGTTGTTCTTCCGGGTTGTAACGCGGCAGGCGCTGGGGCGTCAGCAGCGTGCCCACCTGTGTTTCATTGACCGTCACCGCCGTCCCCGAATCCAGCACGAAGGCAGGGAGCTGGTCGCCGGCTGCGTAGTGCGGGTCGATGGAAACCACCACCCTGCCCTGGGCATCGGCCAGCCCAAAGAGAGAACGGTTCTGGTTATCATTGGCCGGGAAAAGGTCCTGGCCGTTATTAGGCGGCGGGGCGTCCACGTAGGGCTTATCCTCAAGGAATGACTGCCCCGGGACCGAAGCCTCCTGCTGGATCTGGCTCCAGGCGGCGGCAATATTCTCCCACGACCCCTGGGAAAGATAATAATCGGACAGCGCCTGTTCCATGCTGCTCTGTTGCTGGTCGACGATCAACCTGGTCAGGCGGTCTTCATTGGTAATGCGAATCGAAAAAGCCACCAAAGCCGCCGTGATCGCCGCTACGAGCATAAAAGCAATGGTGAGTTTGATAGAGAGAGATTTAAACATGGGCTCCGCTTGATTTTCGTAGAAACCCCGGCGCTCCCACCCACCGGTAAAGGCGATCCCTGGGCACGCCGAGCTGGGCTACGAATAGGTTTAACTGCCAATCACATCGTTCCCAACCAAGGTAGCACGGAGTTGTATAGATTTGATTTAGAAGTTAATTAGTTCCGGTATATCCCGCTGAACCAATCCGGCCGCTCCGGGGCCCCCGGGGCCGGCCGGGTCGAAGGCCGGTTTCCGGAATAATTTGTCAAAATTTCATCATTTCTCAACCAAATCTAAACATGCATCCGCTATCTTTAGGGGCAGGATGGTCGCCCGCCTGTACGGCATCCCCGGCGACTACACTCAACTTTCAATGAAATGGATGATTTCACAATGAAATTACGAACCAATTTATGGATCGATCTCGCCATCCTGGCGGCATTCCTGGTGGCCGGACAGCCCCGCCTGACCGGCGAGAGCCTGCACGAGTGGCTCGGCCTGGGCCTGGGGCTGTTCATCCTGATACACCTCCTGCTGCATTGGAATTGGATCCAACAGGTTGTGCTGCGCTTTTTCAAAAACCTGTTCCATACCTCCCGGCTCAAATTTCTGGTGGACGTGTTCCTGTTCATCGCTTTTACCGGCCTGATGATGAGCGGTGTAATGATCTCGCACAGCGTCCTGCCCTGGCTGGGGATTACCCTCGCCTCGGGCGGCGCCTGGAAGGCCGTTCATTCTCTGCTGGCCAACGTGACCCTGGTCCTGGCGGCGGTGCACTTTGCCCTCAGCTGGAACTGGGTTAAAACGATGAGCCGGCGTTACCTGGCGGCGCCGCTGGCCGGCCTGTTCAAGCCCCGGCGAAGCCTGGCCGTTGTGCCGGCTGAAAACCGCGATACGTTGCGCTAACGGCTTACCGCCCGCGGGGCCGGGATGGATAGCCCGACGTCGTCCCGGCCGGGCCCGCCTAAAAACTGATCCGTGGAAGCATTCCGTGCAGTTCTACCGCGTGCCTGGCCCGAAAGTAAACCCTACAAAACCGGATATCTTCTATTGAAACTGTTGATGGTATGGAGACCCAAATGTTAAAAATTATCACGCGCACCGCTCTGATCCTCCTGGCCGCCGGCCTCGTCTGTGCATCGCTATACCTGTTTGTCGACAGCGGGATGAGTCAATCCCTGGGCCTGTCTGCAGGGCGTGGGGGCGAACACAATGGGCAAGGCCGGTTTAGCGAGTCTACACAGGAACAGTCGTTTCTCCCCTCGGACGGCGGCGGACTGGAGCACACCGGAGGAGGCGATTACCAGGGCTTTTCATGGGACACGGCCGCCGGGCTACTGCAAAACGCCGGCCTGATAGCCCTCGTTACCGCGGCCGTGGCCCTGCTGCGCAAAATTACTGCCCGCCGGCGGCGTAAAAATACGTTGAGCCCTGCCTGAGCTGGATGAACGGAACGCCCACCCCGGCGCAGGACTCAACTTAAAAGCAAACCCCCATGCACAAGGCTGGGGGTTTGTCAGGTTTTAACTGCGGGCCGCATCCAGCCCGGCCTGCTGGCGGGCCAGGCGCTCCGGCCGCTGGCGTACAAAACGCTCCACGCCAGCCAATATCCAGGCCGGCGTCAGGTGAGCCTCGTCCAACACCTCTTCCAGGGTGCCACCGCTGCGCCAGCGGTCGTCCCAATCACAGGACAGGGCATATTCCTCACACAGCGGGTTGAACATCCAGTCCCCCATCAAGGCCCGGGCCTGGGTGGTCACGACGGTGGAATCGACCCGGTCGGCCGGGGTGATGACCCGGTTGCGGTACTCCTCCGGCTGCCGGGCAAACAATTGCGGGCTGGCGGCGCATACGATCTTTACGTTCAACCCCCGGGCGTCCAACTCGGGCAACAGCTTCACCAGACCATCCACGGCGCTGGTTCCTTGTACGATCAGCGTTCCCCCGCGCGGCTGCCCGGGACGGAAATCGCGCAGCACGTAGGCGCCCCGCGCCGCCTCGAAATGCGACGGGATGCCCAGCCGCGCCCGGTCAGGGATCTCCACCGGTGGGCGGGTCAGGTGCAGGGCAATCACCGGGACATCACAGGCCAGGGCGGCGCCCAACAGGACCGGCACCTCGTTGTATTCCCAGGGATGCAGGTTGATCACCTGTCCGCGCGGGAAGAGCTGGGTCACACCCGGGGCAAAGACGCCAAAATGGGTACGGCTGTCGTCGGCCGTCTCGGGCCCGGAATGGCCGGCGATCCACACCACTTTGCCCACCTTGAGCGAGCCGTCCTGGGCCAGCTGGCTGAACAGGCGCAGCAGGCCGTACTTCAAATACGAAAAAGAGCCATAGGTAGAGCAGGCGCCCCAGAAACCATCGAATTCCTGGCGGGGATCCGGGCTGAGATTGACCGTCGCCAGCCCGGCTGCCAGGCCGGCGTTGGCAAACTCGGTAATTCCCTGGGGCAGCAGCACCCCCTCCGGCGCAGCCTGGCGCTCATACCAACCGTAGCCGGGAAAATCGCCGTAGCCTTTGGCAAACCCGCTCAGGTTAGTCGACTCGGCCAGGTCGGCGGAGGCCGCCAGGAACAACGGCCGCCCATATTCTCGGGCGCCGAAGGCGTTGACCCAGGCGGCCCATTTACCCAGCGCAGCCCGGTTGGGCAGCGCCTCCCCGGGCCGGGCGTACAGATCGGCCGGGTATTGGCGATAATCGTACAGCCGCCGGTCGGCAAATGGATTGCCACGCTGCCCCAGGCGGAAGGTGGGCAGCTGTTCGGGGACCTGGCCGGCGATGGCCACCAGCCGCTCCGCCAGGGCGTCTACCAGGGCCTGGTCCTGGTGCAAGACGGCCATGACCGCCTGCAAATTGGCCAGGAACTCAGCCTGGATGGCGGCGGGATCAGCAGGAGCCCGCCCCCCAAAGTTTTTGAACCGGGCGCCGTACTGTTCCACAAAAGGCCGCTTGGTCTCCCAGAACAGATCACTGTCCATGGCGTGCGGCGCGCCGTGTGAGGCGGCGTCGTATTTCAGGTACCCGCGCCCCTTGTGGGTCTTGAACCACACCATACTGGGCAGGCGCTGCGGGTTTTCGCCCGCCAGGGCGGCATGCAACGCCTGGCTCACACCGGGCCACGTGCTGCCCTCCTGGGTCCCGTATACCCGCCAGCCGTGGGAGGCAAACAGCTCCGCCGGCGTCTGGGGCACTACCTGGCTGAGCCGGTGGGCGTCGATGCCGTAATCGTTCCAATCGATCAGGTACACCAGGTTCTCCAGGCCCAGCCCCCAGGCCGAGTTGAGCACCTCGTGCGTTCCCCCGGTGGTCAAACCACCCTCGCCCTCCAGGGCAAACACGCGCACCTGCCCGGCGCCGGCGCGCTGCAGCGCCAGGGCTTCGCCCAGGGCTGCCGGGCCGCCGTGGCCGGATGGCCCGGTGTTGAATTTAAAAAACAGGGTCTTGCCCGCCATTTCGGCGTGCCCGGAGAGGCCACCCCGGCGGCGAAAACCGGCCAGGTCTTCCCAGAACAGGCCCCATTCCGGGGGCACGAAATAGCGTTCATCGCCGGTCTGGCGATATTTGACCCGCATGGCTTCGTTCAGTACGGCCAGGGTGCAGTACACCAGCGGGACGGTATGGCCCGCCACCAGGATAAAGCGGTCGGCAAAGCGCTTGTGCGGGCTGCGAATATCCCAGCGCATGCCGCCCCCCAGCAGGGTGACCAGCAGGGCGTGCACCTTGGAGCGGGACCCGCCCGGGTGACCGCTCTGGCGGTAATTGAGAATGATGTCGATCAACTGATCGACCAGGTCTTTGGTCTTCTCCCAGGCGGGGAACTGGCGCTCGATCTGCTCCCACGTGTTTTGCACGGACGGCTGTAATGTGGCCATACGGTCAGACTCCCTTCAACCAGGTTGGGGCGATGTTTCCCCCATCTGCGTGATCCCGGCCGGAAAGGCGGACCGTAAATGCAGGATGGGAACACCGGCCTGGGACCGATTTTAACCCATCCCGGCCGGAATGCGGTGCGGAATTATCCCGCCGGCCGGGAACGAACCCCGGGGCGAAGAAAGCCCATGCTCCCCCCTAGCCCACGATCTCGAAGCCGCCCTCCAGTCCCTCGCGGCTGTGCGGGCCGACCCACACCGTGAACTTCCCCGGCTCGACCCGGTAGCGCATGTCCCGGCCGTGGAAGCCCAGGTCCCCGGCGGGGATCTCGAAGCGCACCACCCGGGTCTCCCCAGGCTGGAGCGAGATGCGTTGGAAGCCCTTGAGCTCCTTCACCGGGCGGGTGATACTGCCTACCAGGTCGCGCACGTAGCACTGCACCACCTCGTCCCCGGCGCGGCTCCCGGCGTTGCTGACCTCGGCGGTCACCACCAGGCGGCCGTCCACCGCCAGGGCCGGCGTCTCCACGACCAGGTTACGGTAAACAAAGGAGGTGTAGCTCAACCCGTAACCAAAGGGGAACAGAGGGGTGTCGGGCTCATCCAGGTAGACGGATTTATGCGACTGGTTGAACTGGGTAACCCCGCCCAGGTCCGCCGGGCGCCCGGTGTTCTTGCGGGCGTAATAGATCGGGATCTGCCCCTCACAGCG
>JAAZNB010000117.1 GCA_012798515.1 Chloroflexota bacterium | reverse complement strand
GCTCGAGCATTTCTATTACCTGGCCACCAACGGTGTGATGGCGGAAGAACAGGCGCGCTGGGTCGCACAGAACTTCGACGAGGTTGGCCTGTCTTGCGACGGCCCGGACGCCATTCAGGCAGCCCAACGCCCGCTGAAAAATGGCCACAGCAGCACGCCCCTGGTCGAACAGACGGCCGCCATCCTGCGCGCGGCGGGTAAAGCACTGCACGTGCGTGCCACCCTCACCCCACAGTCGCTGGAACGCATGCCGGAGATCGCCGCTTACCTGTGCGGCCAGCTGCATGCCTACCAGGTACGCATCGAGCCGGTATTTCAGGGCGGGCGTACCCGCCCGGACGATTGCCTCCCGGCCCAGCAGGCAGAACGCTTCTGTGCCGCCTTCCTCCAGGCGCGCCGCATTGCCGCCGCGTATGGCGCCCGCTGGGCTTTCAGCGGCAGCCGCCCGGGAGAGATCCACGGGCCGTACTGCCAGGTGTTCCGGGACGTCCTTCAACTCGTCCCGGGGAACGGCGTTTCGGCCTGTTTCAAAGCCGGCAGCCGCAGCCAGGCGCACGCCCTGGGAATGGACCTCGAACGGCCGGCGGGGGGCGGCTACGGAATCGATCCGGACCGGGTCGAGGCCTTGCAGGCCAGCCTGGCCGTAGATTCAGCCGGGTGCCAGGCCTGTTTCAACCGTTTCCACTGTGCGCGCGGCTGCCCGGACCACTGTCCTGCCCAACCGGCCACGCACGCCGGTGATCTGCGCTGCGCCGTCAACCGCATGCTGGCCACCGCCCTGCTGCAGGAACGAGCTGCACAACTGGCGCCGGTGCTGCGACAAAACCCGGTGGTAGGCAGCGTTATTCAAGGAGTGTTGTGATGAACCGCTGGGTCATTCCGTACATCGACCAGCCGCCCGATTTCTGGTCCCGGCTGGAGGACGATTTTGGCGACTGCATCGAGGAAGTTTACTTTCCTATGCCGCAGGGACGGCTGGCCAGCGGTCGCAGCCAGCAGCCGGAAGTACATCTGGAAGAATTCCTGAAGTCGTCAGCGCTGCCCAAAGCCGTGCTGGCCAACCCGGTCGTCTTGCCCCAACCGGTCGCCGCGGCAGCCCCGCCCATCTTGCGCCTGCTGGAGGATCTGTACCAGCGTTACCGGGTCAGCAGCGTTACGGTGACCAGCCTGGAACTGGCGCGTGTGATCCGCGCCGCGCTGCCCGGCCTGCACATTACCGCCTCGTGCCTGATGGGCGTTGCGACCCCGGCGCAGGTCCCTCTGCTGCAGGGCAACGTGGACTCGCTCACCCCGGACACCCGCCTGAGCCACGACTTACCCGGACTGCGCCGCCTGCGTTCCGCTTTTGATGGCAAGCTGCGCTTGCTGGTCAACGAATCCTGCCTGCCGGGCTGCCTGATGCGCACCCAGCACTTCTATGAAATGGCGTACAGCCCGGTATTCCCGCTCTCCTTGTGCCAGTTGGTCCTGGAGCAGGCGCCCTGGCTGCGTATGACCGGCGGGTGGATCCTGCCGCAACATTTGCACTTCTACGCTGGCGTGTGCGACCGTTTCAAATTGGCCGGGCGGGTCACTCTCAAGGATCCGCAGCGTTACCTGCGGGTGCTTTCGGCTTATATTCACCGCACGCCGCTGCAGCCGGCGGACATCGGCGGCGGGCCGGCCTCGATCCTTGACCCCGTGGACATCCCGGACGATTTCTTCGAGACCATTCTGAACTGCGACAAGAACTGCCAGCGTTGTATGGTGTGTCGTGATTTCTACGCCGCCCACGTCTGCGCCTGAGGAACAAAGCATGGAAATACACTGCATACCGGTACAGGATAAATACATCATCTACCGCCCGTTGCGCCGGCTGGCCTTCGTCGGCAACCGGTCCATGGCCGACCTGGCGCTGCAGTTCGCCGGTCTGCCTGCCGGAGCCATCCCCGCGGGGCACCCGCAGGCGCTCGCTTTCCTGGAATCGATCGGCTTCCACCATCCCGACCCGCCGCCCCCGGCCGCGCCGGACGTGCGGGCCCCTTTCCGGCCGACATCTGCCGCCCTGCTGATGACCGGGCGCTGTAACTTGCGCTGTATTTACTGCTATGCCAGCGGCGGTGAGAAAGAGAATCGCGACCTGTCGCTGGAGGCCGCCTGCGCCGTCGTCGATCAGGTGTGCCGTAATGCGCACGCAGCGGGACAGCCATTCTTCGAGGTCACCTTCCACGGCGGCGGAGAACCCTCGCTGGCCTGGGACACCCTGTCAGCCATCGCAGCCCATGCGCGTCGCCGGGAATTGCCCGCCAGGCTCAACATGGTCAGCAACGGGGTGTGGAATCGTACCCAACGCCAGTGGGTCATCGCCAACCTGGATGGGCTGACCATCTCCATGGATGGCGGGCAGGCCACCCAGGACGCCCAACGCCCTTTCCCCGGCGGTAAAGGCTCCTTCCAGGCAGTGATGCACACCATCCGCTGCCTGGACCAGGCGAATTTCGCTTACAACCTGCGCGTGACGGCCACGCCGGAAGGCTTTGCAGCCCTGCCCGCAAACGTAGATTTTTTCTGCCGGGAAACCGGCTGCCAGACCATCCAGGTGGAGCCCTGTTTTTACAGCCAGCGCGGCGGCCATCACGCCCCCTCTCCCCAGCAGGCCGCAGATTTTGCCCAGGCCTTTCTGGCCGCCTACGACGTTGCCACGGCAGCCGGGCGGTTCATGTATTACTCCGGGGCGCGCCCGTGGCTATTGACCACCACGTTTTGCACGGCGCCCCTGGGCGGCGCCCTGACCATCAATCCACGCGGCGAGATCGTCGCCTGTTACGAGATCACCGATCAGGATCACGCCCTGGCGAGCAGCTCGACTTTCGGCCGCTGGGACGCCGGGCAGGGGAGCATCGCCGTGGAAGCCGGGCGCCGCAGAACTTTTCTGTCCTCGCTGGCAGACCGGCGCAGCGCCTGCCAGGAATGCTTCTGTTACTGGCATTGCGCCGGCGACTGTTACACCCGCGCCTTTCCCACCCACGGAGCCGTAGGGGAATGGCCTTATGCACGTTGTCCGGTCAACCGGTCTATCACCACCGGCTTGCTGCTGCGCGCCATTGCCGCCGGTGGTGGTGTGTACCGCGGGGAGACCAGATCAGAATCATAGGCCAGGTTTCCTGTCACCCCCCGACCTGAGGTGCGCGTGACACGAAACATTTTTTGCTGAGATGCTATTGAGGTAAGCAATGGACAAGGATGAAATGCAACCAGAAGAGGAGCCTGAAGTTTATGCCCTGAAACAGGGCCATCCAGGCTGGCAGTTCAGCCGGCGCGAATTTCTGGCGGCTACCGGGGCGGCTACCACGGCGGCATTGGCCGCGGGGTGCAGCCCGGCGGGCGGGCTATTCGCTGCTACGCCGACCCCCACGCCAACCGACACGCCCACGCCGCAACCCTCGGCCACCCCCACGCCAACCGCCACGGCTCAGCCGACCGCCAACGCGGAACAAATCCGGCAAAACTGCCAGGCGATGCAGGCCCACCAGGGTTCCGTTGAATATCTGGCAATTTCACCGGACGGCTCCAGAATGGTTTCCGGCGGCAACGATGAGATCTTGAAGCTCTGGTCACTGCCGGATGTGCAATTGCGCGGCACGATAGATAGCGGCGACATGATTTATTGCCTGGCGATCAGCCCGGATGGGAACACGCTCGCCAGCAGCGATTCATACGGGGACATCAAGTTGTGGCGGCTCCCAGACTTCGAACTACTCCAGACGCTTTCATCCGACAGCCTGGTCAACGGCATCACCTTTAGCCCTGACGGAAGATTTCTGGCCGCCGGAATTTTCTCCCAGGGCATACAGATATGGTCACTGCCGGAGGGCAGGCTGGTCAAAACTTTGTCCGGCCATAAATACGCAGTCAGCAGCGTGGCGTTCAGTCAGGATGGCTCCCGGCTGTTTTCAGGCAGCAGTGATTGCACCATCGGGGTGTGGTCTTTCCCGGACGGTGAACTGCTCATGCTGCTCGAAGGGCACGAGGATAACGTCAACCAGCTGGCGCTCAGCCGGGATGGATCACGATTGGTTTCTCACAGCTGGGGCAACGTGACCAAGCTCTGGTCCCTTCCGGATGGGAATGAGATTAAAACCCTGGAAGACAGCTTCAGCTTTGCGCTTAGCGCGGATGGATCCATCCTGGCTTCCAGAGACCTGGATAACATCATCCGCGTATGGTCCCTGCCGGAAGACCAAATGGTCAAATCCATTGAAGGGCACCCGGAAGCCATCCGGGCTATGGCCATCAGCCCCGACGGTTCCTGGCTCATATCGGGAAGCGAAGACGGCGCCATCAAGATCTGGTCTTTGCCGGGCGGAGAACTGGCCGGGTGCGCCATGGATTTGGATGTCTTGCCGTCCGGTGTGGAGGGAATCACCTACGAAACGACCAACAGCGACGGCGAGACGGTCAGCTTCACCTTGCCGTGTGGCTCTCCCCTGCCGGCAGGAGCGGTATGCACCTGCAACTGTGTGTCTGGCAGCGGGTGCAGTTGCGTGGGGCATTCCAGTGGCAGCGGTTCGCATTACTGGTACCCCAACTGATTGGAGAAAGGCTTTTGAGTTGGCCCCGGGCCAACCTGACAGCATTTCATTGACCCATCCCAAACTATGTTATGGAGGCAAATTTGAGCGAGAATCAGCAAGATCCTGAAGAACAACCCGAGGTCTACGCCGTAAAGCAGGGTGAAAAAGACTGGCAGTTTAGCCGGCGTACATTTCTGGCCGTCACCGGGGCGGCGACGGCAGCGTTGGCGGCAGGGTGTAACTCAGAGATTGGTCTGTTTGCCGCTACACCGACGCCGACGAACACACCCCAGCCTTCAGCCACGCCTACCCAAACCCCCACGCCCACCCAAACCCCCACGCCGCAGCCCACCGTCGATACCGAGCAAGTGATGGCGGGGTGTAGCGCCGTCCAGGCGCATCAGGGTCCTGTAGGGTCTATCTTGATCGCGGCAGATGGATCGTTCATGGTTTCGAGCGCCGAAGACAGCCTGGTAAAGTTTTGGTCGTTGCCAGGGGCGCAGCTGCTGAAAAAAGTGATCCCTGAGGAACTCGGGGATGTCATACTTTCCACCATCGCTCTCAGCAGGGATGGCAATCTCCTGGCCTTCGGGGGCGTCGATGGATCCGTCCGGATGTTTGAGTTACCCGATCTTCTGCTGTATTCCGTACCGCAATTAGACAGCCTGGTCCTGTCCCTGGCGTTTAGTCCGGACGGGAAAACGTTAGCGGCCGGGTGCGATGACGGTACCATCCAAGTGTTAAGCACATTGAATGGCGAATTGATCTATTCGCTGACTGGCCACCAGGAACGGGTCAACTGCCTGGCCTTCAGCCCGGATGGCGCCCGGCTGCTATCTGGCAGCGACGATCAGACGGTCAGAATCTGGTCTTTGCCCGAGGGCACAGTCCTTCAAACGTTAGAAGCTCACCCGGACAGGGTCAACTCACTGGCAATCAGCCCGGATGGAACCTGGCTGGCTTCTCACGACGTGGCGAACGTGATTAACCTATGGTCACTGCCCGATGGAGAATTGCTGGCAACCCAGGAAGGCAATTCGGGAATGGCATTCAGCCCGGATGGCTCTTTATTCGCCTGCGGCGAGCCAGAGCAAAGCATTAGCTTGTGGTCCATGCCGGGCTTCGAACTGGTCGTAACGATGCGCGGCCACTCAGGCATGGTAGGCCCCCTGGCGATCAGCGCAGACGGCGCCTGGTTGGTCTCCGGCGACGAGAACGGCGAAATCAGGCTGTGGTCATTACCCGGGGGTGATATCTACGCCTGTGCTATGGACCTGGAAGCCATGCCCGACTCGTCCGAGGGCATCACCTTTGAGACCACCAACAGCAGCGGCGAGACGGTGACCTACACCCTGCCGTGTGGCGCGGCAGTGCCCGCCGGCGCGGTGTGCACCTGCAATTGTGTGACCGGCAGCGCCTGTAGCTGTGTAGGCCACTCCGTCTGTAGCTGCGTGGGGTATTCCCCGTGCAGCTGTGTGGGGCACTCCAGCGGCGGCTCCCATTATTGGTATCCCAATTAGACCGGCTATCGTCGTTTGAGATGAACATCCCTTTCGATCCCGTTTTCGACCAGATCCCTGAGCCGTACGCCACCCGTGCGGCTGCACAGCTGCACGCCTTGCAAAGCCACAGTCAGGGGCCGCCCGCCTACAGCGTCGATCAACGCGGGCTGCCGGTTCCCGTGTGGGTGCGCCGCGGCTTGCCAGACGAGGCCGGACGGGCCTGGGAGGTCCTGCAAACAGAGCTGCATACCGCCCCGCGCGAGCGTCCATTATGTATTTATCTGCACGTGCCCTTTTGCGATAGCCATTGCGAATTCTGCGATTGTTATGCTTTCGCCCTCAGGCGCCACCGCGAAAGACATACCCAGAGTTACACCGCTCACCTGTGCACAGAGATTGGGTTATGGGCGGGACAGGTTCCCCTGTCCCGCCGTCCGGTGACGAGCATCCATTTCGGCGGCGGCACCCCCACCACACTGGGGTGGGCCAACCTGGAACGATTGGTCGGTGTCCTGGGGGCCCATTTCTCCGTGGGCCCCCAGACGGAATGGGCGCTGGAAACCACCAGTTCATCTTTGGACGAAGAAGCTTTCGCAAGGCTGCACGCCCTGGGGTTCAGGCGGCTGCACATTGGCGTCCAGAGCCTGCAAGATGAGGTGCGCCAGGCCATCGGCCGGCGAGAGCCCGGCGCTGCGGCGTTGCAAAAGATCGAACGGGCGCGTGGGCTGGGCTGGATCGTAAGCGTCGACGTCATCACCGGGCTGCCGGGGCAGACACCGGCCGGTTTGTTGGACGATCTCGATCGTCTCGTCGCCTCTGGCGCCGAGGGATTTTCAATTTACGAATTGCAGCACTCGAGTCACAATCATCGCTTTTTCGAGAGCCATAATCTTTTAAGCCAGCCCGTGCTTCGCCGGTACCTGCTTTTCCAGCTCGCCTTTCAACACCTGGAGGCCCAGGGATACACAAAGAATGTCTTCAATCACCTCGCCAGAGGCAGGGACCGGAACCTGTATTTCACCTTCCCACAGCGGGGAGAAGACCTCCTGGCGATTGGGACGATCTCCGATGGTGTATTTGGAAATTATCATTACCGCCATCCAGAATATTGGGACTACACCCGGCAGGTATCGCCGCACGACCCGGGGCTCCTGGGGGGGTTACGGCGTACGCCCCAGGAGGACAGGCTACACCGCATCGAAGTGCAGCTCATGAGTGGGCACGTCGACCCGCACACGCTGGGGGAGATTCTGGGTGAAGACCAGGCCACGGCGCTGCTTCGCAAATGGCTTAAGCATCACATGGTCGCCGCCAGCCCCCACGGCGATGGATTGGCGCTTACCACCAACGGCGCCTGGTTTATCGGCCAGCTTTTACAAGAAGCCATCCACTGTTCTTCTTCCACCCGCCCACCTGGATGGACTCGCCTCCAAGAATGAATCCGGGCGGGCAAAAAAGCGAGTTTTGTTCAAAATATTTAGAGATTACCAAGGGAACGTCAACTATACAGGGACGATCTGCTATAATTTTTAATATCTATCCGGGGATATTGTGGTGGGGCTTCCATCACAAGACCGGCATAGATTATTTTACCCAAGAGCTTCAATTCAAACCTAACCCATGGACACCACAGGGTACTACACATCGATTGATCCTTAATTACGCTCACCGCCATGTGCGCCCGTACCCATCTGCATCCGGACGACGCCGATATCCCCGTGGCAGTATCGGGGCCAGTCAACCTTTCCATCCGCCGCTGCCCCTGTCTTCAATATCCCGTTATGGAGGAAACCTATATGGACCAGCCTGAAGAGAAAAAACGCCCAACCATCTGGATCTGGATCGTCGTCGCCATCGTGGTCATCCTGGGCTGCTGCTGCCTGGCAGCAGGCGGTGGAAGCTTTTTCTACCTGAGCTCACAGGGACAAAACGTGTTCGATCTGCCCTCGCTTCTCAACCAAACGCTACCGGGGGCAGTGGCGCCCACACTGGAAGCCATCTTCCCCGAAGCCACCCTGTTGCCGGCCATCGATACGCCTCCGGCAATCGCCACCCTCCAGCCAACGTCCCCGGTCGCGACCGAGGCCAGTGAGCCCCTGGGGACGGGCACAGAGCAGCTCGTCGTCGAGAGCAATTCAGGGATCTGGGTCGTAAACCCCGCTTCCGGTGAAAATGTGCAAATCAGTTACAGTCGCCTGGATGCCCCCACCAACTTACAGGAAGGCCTGTCTCCCAACAAGCAGTACTTCGCCTACGTCAACGGTTTCGGCGGCGCTTCGACATACCCAATATTGACGGTCCTGGATACCGAAACCCACATGGCCGTCTTGGAACTGGATCTGGTGGGCCCACTCGGCCCCCCGGCCGTCGATAGCGTGGTTGGCGATCCGGCTCTGGAAGCCGCCCGGGCCACGACGATGGGCAGCAGCCTGGCCTGGTCGCCAGATGGCCAGTACCTGGCTTTCATATCTGCCCAGGATGGCGACAGCGCAGACCTGTACCTGTATGACCCGGAGGAGGACACAGTCGCCCGGGTGAGCGAGGAACCCGGTAATGCCTCCGACCTGCACTGGTCGCCAGACGGCCAATATATCGAATATTCCAGCGTCAACAGCTTCGGCACCGGCGCCGGCACCGACATGCAGGGCATCTGGCTGTACGATTTAGCCGCACAGCAAAGCCGCCAGATTGAAGAAGTGGAGACCTCCGGAGAAGTGTTCCTGGGGTGGATCGATGACCAAACGTTTATCATGCACAGCTGGGGAGCGTTGTGTGAATGCTATCACCTGCGTATGGTAGACGTGACTGCTACAGAGCAGGATGTGCTCATCAATGGCTGCTTCACCGGTATTGCTTTGAACCCCGGGCAGCAGTACGGTATGCTGGCCGTCACCCAGTTCAACGAGGACAATTGCAACTGTGGTAACCCACTGGAGACCGGCCTGTACACGTTTGGGGCGCACACCTCCCTGAAGAAACTCACCGGCGATGAGTTTTACTCGATCAGCTACATTCCCCAGGGCGAGCTCTTTGCCATCTTGGGCGAAGGCGGCTTGCAGGAAGTCTACGCAACCGATGGCTCTCCGGTCAACATCCCCTCAGAAGTGGCCGGGCTGAAACCCCTGCCCGCCCCCCAGGGGGACTACTGGGCCTGGGCCTCCTATTATTCGGGCAAGACCGGCCTGTGGATTACGGGAAGCGCATCACCGCTGGAAATATCTGCTCAATTTACCGGCGACCCGGTATGGAGCCAGGACGGGCAAACGCTCTACTACATCGAAGACAACGCGCTCTACCAGGCCTCTGCCCCCGATTTTTCGCCGGCGCTCCTGATGGAAGAACCCGGCATAGAGCTGAACCGCGTGACCCGCTAAGGCGGCCCCATGGTTACACCCGATTTTTCATCCTTGACAAACCGAAAAATCGGCCTACAATACGACCTGATAAATGACCCTCGTTAGGTGAGGCGTCTGCGCGAGACACAGGCCGCTGCCCCGAAATGTCGAGAGACACCAAGGGGTAGACCAGGTAAGGCCGGATTAAGGCTTTACTTAAGGCGGCTACGATATCCTCAAGATATTGGCTACGCTACGCAGTGCCGAAACTCAACCAGAGTGGGAGTTCTTTCGAGATTTCGAAAGAACAGTATTGTGTAGTCTCTATCCCTCCCTGGTTGGCGCAACCAGGGAGGTTTTGTTTTTCGCTGCCAGAGCAGCACGACGGCGCTGTCGCCGTGCCCACGCAAACATTCGCTGGCAGCGGGTAAATGGAGGTCGTCCAAATGGACGCAGACAGTAGTCAACGTTGCCTGACCCTGATTGGCAACCACACACTGCGATATCCATCTCCGGCCTGTGAAATGGAGGTTTGCTCCCTGGTTAAGCATTAGCCCCGGACCACGCCATCCTGCTGCACACACCGGAGGGGGATATCACCACACGGAGTTAAGCATGGATGGAGGTGGAATATGGGCTTCCTGGCCACAATCGTCACCGCGCCGAACCGCATGGGAACGGCCGCACGTCATCATGGTATCCGCGTTTCCCAGCAGCTCTGGGAAAGCGCCCGATCCAATCCACAAACCCTTTTCGAACAACTGCACTCGACCCCGGTCGGGCTCAGCGCAGAAGAAGCCCAGGCGCGCCTGAAACAGTACGGCGCCAACAGTGTGGTGCGTGAGAAACCCCACACCTTCCTCGGCCGCCTGTGGGACAACGTCAAGAACCCGCTGGTGATCTTGCTCACCCTGTTGGGCGGGGTATCTTTTCTCACCGGCGACCTGCGCGCCACGGTGGTCATCTTTGGCATGGTCCTGCTGGGCATCGTCCTGCGTTTCGTGCAGGAATCGCGCGCCGACCATGCCGCCGAAAAACTGCAAGCCATGGTCAGTACCACGGCCACCGTCCTGCGAGACGGCAGCCGGCAGGAAATCCCCCTGCGGGAGATCGTGCCGGGCGACGTCGTGCACCTCTCGGCCGGCGACATGGTCCCGGCCGACGTACGCGTCCTTTCCGCCAAAGACCTGTTCCTCAACCAGGCTGCACTGACCGGGGAATCTTTACCCGTGGAAAAAAGCCCCACCTGCGCCGGCGGCGAAGGGCAAAACCCGTTGGAACTGCCCTGCCTGTGCTTCCAGGGCTCCAATGTAGAGAGCGGCGCCGGCGTTGCCATGGTGGTGACCACCGGCAGCAATACTTACTTCGGCTCGCTGGCCTCCGCGATCACCGGCCCGCGCCAGCTGACCAGCTTCGACAAAGGCATCAATCAATTCACCTGGCTGATGATCAGCTTCATGCTGGTGATGGTCCCGCTGGTCTTCCTATTCAACGGGCTCTCCAAAGGTGACTGGCTGCAAGCCTTCCTGTTTGCCCTGGCCATTGCCGTGGGCCTGACCCCTGAAATGCTGCCCATGATCGTCACCGTCAACCTGTCCAAGGGCGCCATCAGCATGTCCAGGCAGAAGGTCATCGTCAAACGCCTCAACGCCATCCAGAACTTCGGCGCTATGGACGTGCTGTGCACCGACAAAACCGGCACCATCACCCAGGGCAAGATCGTCCTGGAGAAATACCTGGACGTCTCGGGCAACGGGAACGACGAAATCCTGTACATGGCCTACCTCAACAGCTACTACCAGACCGGCTTGAAGAACCTGATGGACGTGGCTGTGCTCGAGCATGTCCACCTGGAGCGGCGCGCCCTGGTCGACGACCGCTACCACAAGGTGGACGAAATTCCGTTCGACTTCCGCCGCAAACGCATGTCCGTCGTGGTGGAGGACGACGAGGGCAACCGCTTGCTGATCACCAAGGGCGCCGTGGAAGAAATCTTCAGCATCTGCACCGACGTGGAGGTGAAGGGAGAGGTGCTGCCCCGCCAACCGGAATACGACCGCAAACGCAAAGCGCTGGTGGACGGCTTGAACGCCGAAGGCTTCCGCGTGATCGGCCTGGCTTACAAGTGGCTGCCCCCGCACACCGCACAGGATCAGGAGGCCTGCGCCTATTCCATCCTGGACGAGAGTGGCATGGTGTTGAAAGGCTTCCTGGCCTTCCTCGATCCGCCCAAAGACAGCGCTTACCAGGCCATCGCCGAGCTCAAGCGCTACAACGTAGACGTCAAGATCCTCACCGGCGACAACGACCTGGTCACCACCACCATCTGCCGCCAGGTGGGCCTCCCGGTGGAGAACGTGCTCCTCGGCCCGGCGCTGGACGAAATGGACGATCCGGCGCTGGTTAAGGCCGCCGAGACCACCACCGTGTTCGCCAAGCTCTCCCCGGCGCACAAAGAGCGCATCATCCACGCCCTGCAAAAGGACGGGCGTGTGGTGGGCTTCATGGGCGATGGCATCAACGACGCCCCGGCGCTCAAGGCCGCCGACGTGGGCATCTCGGTCGACACGGCTGTGGACATTGCCAAGGAATCCTCGGACATCATCCTGCTCGAAAACAGCCTGTTGGTACTGGAGGCAGGCGTGGTCGAAGGGCGCAAGGTGTTCGGCAATATCATCAAATACATCAAGATGGCCGCCAGCTCCAACTTTGGCAACATGTTCAGCGTACTGGGCGCCAGCATCTTCCTGCCCTTCGTGCCCATGCTGCCCATCCAGGTGCTGACCAACAACCTGCTGTACGACTTCTCCCAGACTTCCATCCCCACCGACGATGTGGATCGCGAATGGCTGGAGCAGCCGCGCCAGTGGGCTATTGGCGAGCTGCGCCGCTTTATCCTCTGCATCGGGCCGGTCAGCTCGATCTTCGACTACCTGACCTTCTTCCTGATGTTGAACGTCTTCAACGCCTGGCACAACCCGGCCTTGTTCCACACCGGCTGGTTCGTAGAGAGCCTGTTCACCCAGACGCTGATTATCCACGTCATCCGCACAGACAAGCTTCCGTTTATTCACAGCCGGGCCAGCGGGGCGCTGAGCCTGACCTCTCTCCTGATCATAGCCCTGGGCGCATTTTTGCCCTTCTCGCCGCTGGCCCGTACCCTGGGCTTCACCCCCCTGCCGGCGCCCTACTGGCTATACCTGGCCGGCATGCTGCTGCTGTACGTGGCCCTGACCCAGGCCGTAAAGACCTGGTTCATCCGTCGCTACGGTATATAAAGCCTGACGCCTGCCGCGGGCCGGTCTTCTGAGGGAGACCGGCCCGCGCAGGTTTTTAACGCTGCGATTTCATTCCTCAACCCATGCAGGCCCCTGGCAGAAATGAGCGCCAGTCGCAGGCCGGCCAGAACGCCCCGCCAAGACGCGCCTACCCTTCACGGATAAAGGGCAGCCCGACACTCCCGCCGGCCCCTCCAGGAACGAAAGCCGAGCTTTCCGGTCGCACCCGGCAGCCCGGGCCTTACTTACATATGTTCCGCTGGTTGTACCCGGGGCTGCCCACAGAAGCTCAAGCTGGCCGGGCCCCTGTGCCTGCTGCATCTCTGTCACCCGGCTAAGCCTTCCACCGCTCACCTCGATTTATTTTCCACAGATGTATTGACAAACCGCTCCGGGCGTGCTATTATCTCGTTAAACGTTTAGCTAAACGTTTAACAGGTTCCCATGGACAAAATAACCATCAAAGACATTGCCAAAAAAGCAGGCGTTTCGATCGCTACGGTTTCATACGTTATCAATAAGAGCCGGCCGGTGAGCCCAGAGCTGGCTGCCCGGGTCAATGCGGCCATCAAAGAGATCGGCTATTACCCGGACACCAACGCCCGCAGTCTGAAATCCAAGCGGACCAGCACCATTGGCCTGATCGTTCCCGATAACGCCAACCCATTCTTTGCGGAGATCGCCAAAGGCGTCGAGGACGCCGGGTTCGAGGCCGGGTTCAGTGTCATCCTGTGCAATTCGAACGCCATGATCGAGCGGGAGCTGGCTTACATCGACCTGCTGTTATCCAAACGCGTCGACGGGGTCATCTTCGCCCCCACCTCGCTATCCATCCAACCCATCAAGCGCCTGGTCGACCTGGGGATCCCCGTGGCAGTGTTCTACCGGGAGACCAGCGGCCTGGACGTCGATTCCGTCCGCATCAACAACCTGGAATCCGGCCAACGCGCGACCCAATACCTGATCGACCTGGGCCATCGTGACATCGCCTGCATCCGTCCCCTGTCGATGGAAACCCCCTCCGGGCAGCGCGTCGATGGTTACCAGCGCGCCATGGCCGGCGCCGGCCTGGCGCTGTCGCAAGACCTGATGCCCCAGGGCAACAACCGCATCAGCGGTGGCGAGATTGCCGCCCGCCGCCTGTTGGAAAGCGGAAAGCGCTTCAGCGCCATCTTTTCTGCCAACGATGCCATGGCCATCGGCGCCATGCGCGCCCTTCGCGATGCCGGTCTGCGCATCCCGGGTGACGTCAGCGTGGTCGGGTTCGACGATATCACCCTGGCGCGCTATTCCGAGCCGCCCCTCACCACGATAGCCCAGCCCAAACAGGAAGCCGGCACGCTGGCCGTCCAGCGCATCGTCGAACGCATCGACAAACAGCACACCGGCGGCCCGCGCGAGTTCGTCATGGAGACCACCCTGATCGAACGCCGTTCGGCCGCACATTACCAACCAGGAGAATCATGATGTATACCGCAAAACGCAGGGAAATCTTAGACATATGCCGGCTGGTCTACGACCGCAATCTAACCAACGCCGCCGGGAGCAATTTCAGCGCGCGCGCCTCAGAAGACACTTTATACGTTTCGATTAACGGCAATGCCAAACGCAACCGGCTGCGCATGACGGCCGACGATCTGCTCCTCTCCACCCTGGATGGCAAAGTTCTGGAAGGCGAAGGCAAATTCAGCCAGAGCTGGCCGACCCACCTCAAGATGTACCAGCAGTTCGATTTCGTCGGCGCCGTGATCCACGCCCACCCCCGCTACGCCACGGCCTTTGCCTGCCGGGACGTTCCCATGCCGCCTTTGCTGGACGCCATGAAGAAATATGGTGAGATTCCGGTTCTGCCGCGCCACCTCAAAGTCGACAGCCCTGAGTTCGGCGACGCCATTGTGGACATCTTCCGCGCCAAAGGCGACGGTTTCCGCAAACACGGCCACGGCGTCCTGTATCCCTTCCACGGCGTCCTGGTGGCCGCCCCCAACCTGGACGACGCCTACGACCTGCTGGAACGCATCGAATACAACGCCACGGCCATCCTCTCCAACATCCTGTTCGACCTGGGCCATTACGGCAGCCTCATTAAAGACCTGCACGCCGTCGAGGTCAGTGAGTAATGCCGTCCTACGATCTGCTGGTGGCCGCCCCCAACAGCGCCATCGACTCCTACTACGACCTGGCCAGCTTCCAGCTCGGCCAGGTCAACAAGGCCCGGCACGCGTTTCATACCGCCGGTGGCAAGGGTTTCAACGCCGCCCGCGCCATGAAAAACCTGGGGGGCCGGGCCATGTGTACCGGGGTCGTGGCCGGTAGTGCGGGGACGTTTATCACCCAGGAACTGGACCGGGAGGGCATCGCCCACGACCTGGTGTGGTCCGACGGCGAAACCCGGCGCTGCAACACCATCCATTTCCCCGGCCAGGCGGACACCACCATCATCCTGGAAAACGGTTCCCACGTTAATGAAGAAACGGTCACCGTCTTCAGCCAGCGTATCCTGCACCACTGCACCACGGCGCCCTTTACGGCCCTGGTGGGCAGCCTACCGGTCGGCTTTCCCCCGGCCTTCTACGCCCACACCATCCGGCAGCTAAAGGCACTGGGCGCCCGCGTGTGCCTGGACAGCTCCGGCCTGCCCCTGCAGTTGGCGGCCGAAGCCGGCCCGTGGATGATCAAGGTCAACCGCGAAGAGTTCACCGCCGTGTTCCAGGACGGCGCCGCCCCGGATAACTTCCTCAGCGACCGTCACATCTTCCAGCGGCTGCACGAAGCCGGCCTCGAATACCTGGTCATCACCTCCGGTAAAGACGGGGCTTATCTGTACACCCGGGATGCGGCCATCCGCGTCCAGACTCCCGTGCAGCAGGTGGTCAGCAGCGCCGGCTCCGGCGACACCTTCTTATCCGGCCTGCTGCTGGAGCTGGGACGCGGCCATAGCCTGAAAGCCGCCGCCGGCCTGGCATCGGCTGCCGCGGCAGCCAACCTGCTGGAGCTGGGCTGCGGCATTTTCCAACGCCCCATGGTCGACGACCTGCTCGAAAAAACGCACATCCAATTCCTTTGAGGTGAGCCATGAGTTCTTCCCCCTGCGCCTACGCCATTGACATTGGAGGGACGCACATCAAAGCCGGTATCCTGACCCAGGAGGGCGACGTATTGGCCCTGCAGCGGGTGGAGACGCCGGCGCAATCCAGCCCGGAAACGGTCGTCCAGCACCTGTTTGCCTTACAGCGCCAGTTGTGCCAGGAAGCCGCCGTCCCGGTTCAGGACCTGGCAGGGGTGGGCATCTCCATCGCGGCCTTCATCACCGCCGGCGGCGACGTCACTGCAACAGCCCACCTTTCACCTCAAT
>JAAZNB010000663.1 GCA_012798515.1 Chloroflexota bacterium | reverse complement strand
GTGGCAGCGCCTGCGCACCGAGGCGTCCCTGGGCCGCCTGTCTGACCAGCAGCTGTGGGATGCCGTGGCCTGGATCTGGACACAACCGGCGCAAGAGATCCAGGCCGGGGAAGAGATCTACCGGAGCGACTGCCTGGCCTGCCATGGCCAGGAGGGGCAGGGCGATGGGGTCATGCTGCGCGACCTGTCGCCGCTGGAGGACCACACCCAGATGGGCGGGCAGCTGGTGCGCCCGCCCGATTTCAGCGACCCGTCCGTGTTGCTGGGCGCCAGCCCGGCGCGGCTGGAGGGCAAGATCTTGCGCGGCGGGATGGGCACGGGGATGCCCTACTGGGGTCCCATCCTGGATGACGAACAGGTGGCGGCCGTCATCCGCTACCTGTATACCTTTGCTTTTCCCACCGCGGAAAGCGCTGCGGCTCCGGTGGCCGTCCCCGGACACCCCGACTCCCACGGAGGGCCTTGACGCCGGTGTAATGTGATACCCCCAACTCGGTTTACACCCGGGCGCCAGAAAGGTATAATCCCCGGCAATGGATGGCAAGCCTTCTCTTCCCCACATCCGTGTGCTGTTGGCCGACGATCACGCCGTCGTGCGCGCCGGGATTCGCCAGTTCCTGGAGCAGTCCGGCGAGATTCGTGTAGTCGCTGAGGTCGCAGACGGGCGCCAGGCCTGCCAGGCCATGCTCCAGCAGCAGCCCGACGTGGCTGTGCTGGACATCCAGATGCCGGGTATGAGCGGCATCGAGGTGGTGCGGTGGGCGCGGGCCCAGGGATTGTCCAGCGGCTTGCTGGTGCTCACCGCCTACGACGACGAGCCATACGTGCAGGCCGTGTTGAAGGCCGGCGCCAACGGCTACATCCTCAAGACGGCCGACCCCGAGGAGATCATCCGCGCCGTGCGCGACGTCTACCAGGGAAAAAGCGTGCTGGATGCCCAGCTCACCCGGCGCCTGTTCGAGAACCTGCAAGCTTCCCTGGGGACGGGCCTGGCCGCGGTCGATGCGCTGACCGGGCGCGAGCTGGAAGTGCTGACCCTGGTGGGCAAAGGCTATACCAATAAGGCCATCGGGGCCCAGTTGAGCATCAGTGACCGCACGGTGCAAAACCACCTGGCCCACATCTTTGACAAGCTGCATGCCGCCAGCCGCACGGAGGCCGTCATGCGGGCGGTATCGTTGGGACTGATCCCCCCGACCCTGGCCGGCCAGGGCAACGATTGAAACCATGAAGACCGGAACCGCCATTCCCCGCCTGGAACACCGGCGTGGTTTCCTGCTGCAATTCTTCTTGATCGCCATCCTGCCCTTGAGCGCCCTGCTGCTGGCCGTCGCCCTGGGGGGCGCCTCCATGCACCAGCAGGCCATGCGTTCCCTGGTGGGCGACCGTGACCTGTGGCTGGCGCGCCTGGCCGCCAGGGCTATCGCCGCGCAGGCCGGACAGGCCGCCGGCCAGGTGCAGGCTGCTGCCCAGGCGGGCGAAGCCGGCGATTTGGGCGTGCCGGCGGCCTGGTTCGATCCCCGGGGTGAGTTGGTCGCCTCTCACAATGGCTGGCAGCGCGCCTTCCCAGGGGACACCCGCGCCCGGGTAGACTGGCGACCGGCGGCCGGGGAGAGCCTGGCTTACGCCCTTCTGGCGGATGCGACCGGCGACCCGCGCCTGTTGATCACCGCCTCGACCCCGTCCGGCGGTCTGTTGGTCGCGGCTTATCCGCCCGGGAGCTGGATCGAGCAGGGCCTGGGCGACAGTATCCCCGGCGGGCAGGCTTTGGTGGTCGTGGCGGCCCCGGCGGGTTCTTCGGGCGAGCCGTGGGTGTTGTACCAGGCCGGCCAATATGACTTGCCTTTCGGCGCTCACCCGGGAGTGGGCGCCGCCCTGGCCGGTGAGAGTGGCATCAACTATTTCCCGGCCCCGCCGGGCAGCGGCCGGGAGGGTGAGCAGGTGGTCGCCTTTGCCCCCATCTCGCCCCTGGGCTGGGCTTTTGTCATCCAGGAACCCTGGGAGGCAATTGCCGACCCGATGCTGCGCTTTACCCAATCGGCGCCGCTGGTCCTGGCGCCGGTGCTGCTGGTGACCCTGCTGGCCCTGGGGTATGCCGTACGGCAGATCGTGCGCCCGCTACAGGTGTTGGAAAGCCGGGCGGCCGAGCTGGCGCAGGGCGATTTTCAATCCATCCAGGCCCCGGTGGGCGGCATCCCGGAGATCCATAACCTGCAAACCCAGCTGGTGGAAATGGCGCAGCAGCTCCAGGCGGCGCAGCAAAGCCTGCACGACTACATCGGCGCGCTGACGGCCGGGGTCGAGGCCGAGCGCCTGGCGCTGGCGCGCGAGCTGCACGACGAGACCCTGCAGGCCCTGATTGCGCTCAACCAACGCGTGCAGCTGGCCGCCCGGCGTGGCGCAGACACGCCGGACCCGGCCGTGTTCGAGGAACTGAAGGACATGATGCGCCAGACCATGGCCGGGCTGCGCCGCACGGTGGGCGGGCTGCGCCCGATCTACCTGGAAGATCTGGGCCTGGCCGCCGCATTGCAGATGCTGGCCCGGGAATTGGGCAACGGCAATGGCCTGCGCGTCGAATTTGCCCTGCACGGGGAAGAACGCCGTCTCCCGCCTGAGGTGGAAATGGCCTTCTATCGCCTGGCGCAGGAGACACTCCACAACGTCGCCCGCCATTCCGGGGCCGGACAGGCCAGTTTAGATCTGTCTTACCTGGCAGACGGCACCTCACTGCGCGTGAGCGACACCGGGCGGGGATTCCAGGTGCCTGCCAGCCCGGCCGGGTTTGTGCGCGGCGGCCATTACGGGTTGATGGGTATGCAGGAACGCGCCGATTTGATCGGTGCGCGTCTACGCATCGTCTCGGCCCCGGGGCAGGGTACGCAGGTATGGGTGCACTGGCAGGCGCAGGGCGAAGCCCGCCTTACAAAATTGTAAGCCCGTTGGCCAGTTTGCATATTTGTTATTTTGTGCTCTATTGTTAAAATCAAAGGGACCCTTTCAGGAGACCATCTTTAACCAGGTGTTATTGCGGCGTGGCTCGAACGTTCAACCCAGCCAGCGCGGATGATTCGTGGAAGGTAGAACTATCATCTTCAGGAGCAAGCCAGGCCGGTAACATGTACGATCAGGATTCTGAGCTGAATCGATTGGTCCACCTACTCGGTATTCAACGGGACCTGATTGTAGATTTAAGTACCCTCTCCCAACTGCAACCTGCATTGGAACGTATTCTCTCTGCCCTACGGTCGATCCAGGACGTAGACCAGGCGGCCATCTACCTGTTTGATGCGCAATCGGAGGGTTTTAACCTGGCCGTACAGTCCGGGTTCAGCCCCCAGGAACTTGCCTGTATGGCCTCTTTCGCCGGAGATTCGACGGAGGTGCAGATGTTGCTGCACGGCCGGCCGGTCCTGTTCAATTCGGGCAAATGCATTGTCCCCGACCCGGAGGCTGAAACGGGCCAACCCAGTGGGGCCGTCGTGGCCTGCCCCGTCATGGAAGGCAAGCATGTGGCGGCAGTGACCATTGCCGCTTCCCAACGGCTGGGACAGTTTTCCCCCGAGCTGCAGGCCGGCATCTGCTCGATCGCCTCCCAGATCAGCGGCGTCCTGGCGCGCCTTCACGTCGAGGAAAAATCCCGGCAGATCAAAAACAATCTCCTCAATCTGTTCGAGAGCATGGAGGATTTCCTGTTCATCCTCCACCCGGATGGGAAGATCTATTTCTGCAGCGCCAGCGTGCCAGAGGCGTTGGGTTATCGCCCGGACGAACTCTCCGGGATGAACATTCTCGATCTTTATCCGCCGGATCACCGCCCGGAAGCCCTGGCGGGGTTGCAGCAGGTCGCCGGCGGGGCGATGGTCGACCAGACCATCCCTCTGCGCACGCGCCGGGGGGAGTTGCTCCCGGTCGAGACACACGTGGCCCTGGGGCAGTGGGGCTACGACCGGATGGTGTTCAGCCTCTCGCGAGACATCCGCAAACGCCACCAGGTGGAAGAGGCGCTGAAGACCAGCGAGATGATCAACCAGAAGATCGTCCAGTACTCTGAGGATGGGATTGTCCTGATCGACGAGCGGGGCAAGATCATCGGCTGGAACGATGGGCAGATTAAAAACTGCGGTTACGGCCGGGAGGATGCCCTGGGAAAAAACTGGTGGGACGTGCAGTTCTTGCTGGCGCCGGATGAGCGCAAGAGCACCACTTTCTACCAGAAGACCAGGCAAACCATCGAACACCTGTTAGCGACCGGGAAGAGCCCCAATCTGGGGAAGATCAAGGAGTACGTCATCCAGCGCGCCGATGGCCGGCAACGCACCATGCAGTCGCGCACGTTTACCATGCCTACCCCATCCGGGTTCCTGGTGAGTTGTATCATCCGTGACATTACCGAGCGTATCCAGGTCATGCAAGAGCTGCGCGGCTTGAACGAAGAACTTGAGCAGCGTGTCAACGAACGTACCCTGGACTTATGGGAAGAGATCAATGCCCGGGAACGAGCCCAGCAGGCCTTGAAGAATTCCGAAGAAAATTACCGCCGCCTGGTGGAAGAGATCAGCGACACCATCTACGTCCTCGACCAGTATGGCGTGTTCAGTTATATCAGCCCGGTGGTCGAGCGCGTGTTCGAGTACACCCCGGGTGAAATGCTCGGCCACCAGCTGACCGAGTTCATCCACCTGGAAGATTTGCCCGCCATGCTGGATTCCTTCGTGCGTGCCCGGGCCGGCAGGGTGGAAAACCAGGAGTTCCGGGTGCGCACCAAGTATGGGCAGACGCGTTGGATTCGCAATTCCACCCAGCCCATCTACGAGATGGGGCGCTACCTCGGGTTACGCGGTATCCTGCGCGACGTCACGCAGCGCAAAAAGGCCGAGCTGGAGCTGCAAGTGCGCGTCAACCAGCAGGCTGCCATCGCTCGCTTTAGCCAGGAAGCCACGGCCGGTATGGAATACCAGACGTTGTTGAACCTGGCCGTCAACCTGTTGGCCCAGTATTTGAACGTCGATTACACCGAGATCCTGGAACTGATGCACGAGCGCAACCAGTTCTTGCTGCGGGCGGGCACCGGGTGGCGTGAGGGCATGGTGGGCAGCGTCACCATCCCCTTCGAGGCTAACACCCTGGCCGGCTATACCCTGGTCTCGCAAGAACCGGTGATCATCAATGAGCTGAGTTCGGATAGCCGTTTCCAGAAGCCCAACTGGCTGCTCAATTACGAAATCACGTCCGGGATGAGCGTTATCATCAATGGGCGCCAGTATGCTTACGGTGTGATCGCCGTGTTTACCACTCACCCCCGCGTGTTTTCCCAAGATGACATCCATTTTCTAGAGGCGGTGGCCAATGTGCTGGCCTCGGCCATCGACCGCAAGAGAGCCGAGGAGCGCCTGGTTTACGATGCCCTGCACGATAGCCTGACCGGCCTGCCCAACCAGATGTTGTTGATGGATCGCGTCGGCCGGGCCATCGAGCGCATGCGCATGGGCCGCGGGCGCTACGCCGTCCTGTTCCTGGATTTCGATCATTTCAAGAAGATCAACGACAGCCTGGGGCATCACGCCGGCGACCAGCTCTTGATCGAGGTCCCCCGCCGGTTGAGTACCTGCGTGCGCGACATCGACACCCTGTCCCGCTTCGGGGGGGATGAGTTCATCGTGCTCAGAGAAGACATCGAAAGCCCTGAAGAAGTGCACCGCCTGGCCGAGATGATCCTGGATAAGCTGAACCAGCCTTTCCAGCTGGGAGGACAAGAGGTGTACACCTCGGTCAGCATCGGCGTGGTCATGGGCAACCCGGCCTATACCCGGGCGGAGGAAGTGCTGCGCGACGCTGACATTGGCATGTACCAGGCCAAGGCCAGCGGTAAATCACAGTGGGTGCTGTTCGACGAGTCCATGCGCACCGGGGTGATGGGGCGCCTGGAGATGGAGACCGATCTGCGCCGGGCCATCCAGCAGCAGAAGCTGGCGGTATATTACCAGCCGATCTATTCGCTGACCCTGGGGCGGGTGACCGGCTTCGAGGCCCTGGCGCGCTGGCCGCACCCCGGGCGCGGTATGATCATGCCGGACGAGTTCATCCCCATCGCTGAGGAGACCGGCCTGATCGTGGCCCTGGACCGCTGGGTGATTCGCCAGGCCTGCCACCAGGTCAGGACCTGGCAAACCTGCTATCCCTCCGACCCGCCCTGGACGATTAACCTGAACCTGTGTGGGAAACACATCACCCATCCCGATTTCGTCGAATTCCTCGAACAGGTGCTGGCCGAGAGCGGGCTGTCCGGCGAGTACGTCCACCTGGAAATCACCGAAAGCATGCTCCTGGAGAACACCGAGGCGACCATCGCTGCCCTGGAACGCATCCGCGCCACCGGGGTGAAGATCTACATCGATGATTTTGGCACCGGTTATTCATCCTTGAGCTACCTGCGCCAGCTGCCGGTGGACGCTATCAAGATCGACCGTTCGTTCACCCAGGAGATCTCCGAACGCAACGAGAACCTGGAGATCGTGCACGCTATCTTGCGCCTGGCGCGCCATTTGAAGATCTTCGTCGTGGCCGAGGGGGTGGAAACGGCGGAACAGGAAAAAGTTCTCAAAGACCTCCATTGTGACTACGAACAGGGGTTCTTGATCTCGGAGCCGCTGCCGGCGGGCCAGATCGAAGCCACCGTCCTGAAGCCCAGGGAGGACAAAGAATAACTTTTCTTATCACGCCTCCAATCCGGCCCTCTCCGCCCCTCAGGCGTGAACTCAAGGGCCAGACAGGGCGCGTGGCATTGGCCAGTCTATCATTCCGTGTGCGGCCAGCCAGGGGGCTCGCTGCACTCGCAATAACATACGTGTTATCCCGTCGGGCTTCCAAAGTGCCCCGTAGGGGTACGCCCGACCGAACACGGCCGGCAATGGATGCCGGCTGCCCCGCATCGCCTCAGGCATACCCCGATGATCCGTT
>JAAZNB010000662.1 GCA_012798515.1 Chloroflexota bacterium | reverse complement strand
GCGCAGCTAGGCTCAGTACATTGCTCAAAAGCCGCAAAACGATGCTAAAATGAACGAGCTTGAATAGATACGTAAAATAAATGTATTACCCACCCAGTGGGGGGCTGAAGATTTTGCTGAAATCAAGGAAGCAATTGATGCATTGTTTACGGATTTGAAATGGCTGAATTAATCTTTGATGTCACTAATATGCCGCGCGAACAGGCGGTTGCCGAGGCAATGAGGGTTCTGGGCTTTTCTCGCCCGGACGCGGAGTTTTACGTGTCCATCGAGCGGAGAGAAATTCACGGCGATGTTATTCTGGTGGATGAAGCAGACGGAAAAACAGAAGAAAAGGCCACTGGGTAGAATTAGAATTAGCCAATAAACCAACAGATTGCAGTAGAAGACTGGACACAGGCACCAGATGCCTGTGTTTTTTATTGCGTTTCATGGGGCAGGAGGATGCGGCCGTTCTTAAAAAGCTCTGCCAATTTGCCGCGGGTGTATTGACATTGCCGGCGCCTTCGGGAGGATAATAGTAGCAGCCTGCACAGCTCCTTCCCGGGGGACGACCGTGCAGGGATCTCACATCCGAGTAGGAGCCTACTATGCCCTTGACGTTTGACCTACCGCTCGCAGAATTACAGACGTATTCAGGAAGAAATCCGCGCCCGGCCGATTTCGATTCATTTTGGGAGACGGGCCTGGCCGAAATGCGCGCCCTCGATGCGCAGGTGGAACTCGTCCCGGCTGAATTTCAGGCCCCCCAGGTGGAATGTTTCCACCTGTTCTTCACCGGGACAGGCGGGGCGCGCCTGCACGCCAAGCTGCTGCGCCCTACCCAGGCGCCGGCGCCCCATCCGGCTGTGGTGATGTTCCACGGCTACACGGGCGATTCCGGCGACTGGTACAACAAGCTGGGGTACGTCGCGGCGGGGTTTACCGTGGCGGCGCTGGACTGTCGCGGCCAGGCCGGGCTGTCGCAAGACGGCGGCGGGGTGTCGGGCAACACCCTGTACGGGCACATCATCCGCGGTCTGGCAGATGCATTGAACGGTGCGCCCGAGAAATTGCTCTTTCGGAATATCTTTCTCGATACAGCCCAGCTGGCCGGGATCGTGATGGGCATGCCGGATGTGGACCCCGGCCGGGTGGGCGCCGCGGGCGGCAGCCAGGGAGGCGCCCTGACCATCGCCTGTGCGGCCCTTGAACCGCGCATCCGCCGCGCTGCGCCCCGCTTCCCATTCCTGAGCGACTATCTGCGCGTGTGGGAAATGGACCAGGCCAAAGACGCTTATCGGGAGCTGCAAGAGTTCTTCCGCTCCGCCGACCCCACACACAGGCTGGAGGGGGAGGTATTCGAGAAGCTGGGTTACATCGACATCCAGTTTCTGGCTCCCCGCATCCGGGCCGAGGTGCTGTGGGCGACCGGCCTGATGGATACGGTCTGCCCGCCATCCACGCAGTTCGCCGTGTACAACAAGATCAACGCCCCCAAGCAAATGGTCATCTATCCCGACTTTGGCCACGAGGACCTGCCGGCATTCGATGACCGGGCTTTCCAATTCCTGATGGGATTGTAGCCACCCTTTGTAACCGCATTCGAACCCGATCAGTCATCAGGACGAGACACCATGTCACGCTTTCAGTGCACTTTTCAATCTATCGCATTAAACGTGCCCACGACCATCACGGTCACGCTGCCGTTTCCGCTTTTCGATGCCCGCACGTTGGGGCTGGAGCTGGATGATTTTTATCCTCCCCGGCAGAAATTCAAATGCCTGTACCTCTTGCACGGGGCTTTCTCGGATTCCAGCAGCTGGTCGCTGCGCAGCCGGATCGAAGAATATGCCGACCGTCACCGCCTGGCCGTGATCATGCCCAACGTGGGCAACAGCTTTTACGCCGACCTGCTGCACGGCCCGGCCTATTGGACCTTTGTGAGCGAAGAGCTGCCCCGCTTCGTCCGCTCGGTATTCCCCTTATCCGAGCGGCGGGAAGACAACTTTGTGGCGGGGCTATCCATGGGAGGATATGGGGCCTTCAAGCTGGCGCTCAACAAGCCGCAAAACTTCGCCGCCGGGATCAGCCTATCCGGCGTGCTGGATATCGTGGATGTCATGCACGCCCCGATTCACCCGTTGTTCGACGTGAACGAATACTATGGGGGCTTCGAGCAGCTGGAAGGCAGCGCCAACGATCTATTCGCCCAGCTCGGACGCCTGAAACAGCAGGGCGCGCCCATCCCCCGGCTGTACATGGCGTGTGGTTTGGAAGATTCGTTGTACGCCATGAACGCCAAATTCAGGGATTGGGCGCAGACAAATTCTGTCCCCGTTACCTACGAAGAAGGTCCCGGGGATCACGACTGGGACTTCTGGGACCCCTACATCCGCCGGGCTCTTGATTGGATCGACGCAGGCTGATCTCTGGCCCCGGCTTCCCGTTCCGCCGGCCGGGGTTCGATTCACTGCCGCAGCGCCCCTGGCGCTGCGGCCAGCGTAGATGGTTTTGTTTCCATAATAAAGGTTGATCATGGGAATTAATGGCCGCCTGGGTGCCAGGCCAGCACTGACGTGGAGAGAACATGGATTATTGTAGATTACATCGTACTGACCTGCCCATTCCCTGGCCGGCCCGGGAGAAGATAACCGGGGAGCAACCCCGCAGGCTCCGGGCGGGCGGGGTATACCCCGCCGTGCGGACGGCGGTGCGCGTTCTGGCCCTGCGGCTGAATCCTGATGCTGCGATCACGGGGCGCTGAGCGATGGCCATCAAGAACCAGGTGCAGTTGATTACATATCCGGATTCCCTGGGGGGCGACCTGAAGAGCCTGGACGCCGTGGTGGAGCAGGACCTGACCGGGATTTGCCAGGGCGGCATCCACATCCTGCCGCCTTTTCCGTCCTCGGGGGACCGGGGTTTCGCGCCCCTGCGCTACGACCGTATCGAGCCCCGCTTTGGCGACTGGCAAGATCTGCGCCGCCTGGGAGAACGCTACGACCTGCTCATCGATTTGATGGTCAACCACATCTCGCGCCAGTCCCCCTACTTCCAGGATTTCCTCCGCAAGGGACGGCGGTCTGAATACGCCGACCTGTTCATCACCCTGGACAAGGTCTGGCCGGAGGGAAAACCGCCGGCCGGTGACGTGGCCCGGATCTTCTTACGCAAGCCCGATCAACCTTTCTCGACGGTGGCCATTGACGGAGGCCAGACAACAGAAACGGTGTGGACCACCTTCGGGAGCAGGGACTGGTCCGAACAGATCGATCTCGACGTGCGCTCGCCGCAGACGCGCCAACTGCTCAGCGACTACCTGGCCCTTTTCCGCAGCCACAACATTAAAATCGTGCGTCTCGACGCGGTAGGATACGTGATCAAAAAGCCGGGGACAACCTGTTTCATGGTGGAACCGGAGATTTTC
>JAAZNB010000116.1 GCA_012798515.1 Chloroflexota bacterium | reverse complement strand
ACGTAAGCCACGTCGCCGCGCACCTGGGGAGAGAAGCCGTGCCCGCGCAGGTCGGGCGTGATCACGTGCGCCAGTCCGTGCTGGCTGACGAAGGCGGCCAGCGGGTGGAACTGCATGCTGTGCCAGCCGGAACCGTGCAGCAGGACCAGCACTTTATGGGTGGGCGCCTGGCTGGGATACTGGCGGTAATACAGTGTGGCCTGGTCGCGGGCCGTATAGGGTTGCAGGCCGGGGATGTTTGCGTAGTCGGCAGTGATCAGGGTGGTGAAATCGATTGGATCCGGCCGGCCGGTCGAGGGGACCGCCTTCTGGGGGGGATTAGAGAGGATCAGGCCGGCCGCGATACCCAGGTAGATGCTCAACGAGATGAGTGCAAACAATCCGATTTTTAGAAGCATGCGTCCCTCCTCTAGAGCTTAATTTACCCGGCGGTAATAGAAGAGCTGCGAAGCGTAGTGGGTGATTTCGGCCAGCAGCAGAGAGAGCACGGCAAAGTTGGCCATGCAGAAGGCCGGGAAGTTCACAAACAACAGCCCCAGGACGGCCAGGACGCCGACCATCATGACCATATAGGCGTTGCGCCGGGCTTTCAAAGCGGCCAACTGTTCTTGCAGGCCGGCCTTGGGCGCCGAGCCGTGGCCAATGACCAGCACGATTTGCAGCCCGATCTGCGTCAACACGACCAGTCCCAGGGTGCCAAGCACCAGCGCGGCGTAGCCTTCTGGGATGGGCGTGCCGGCCAGCGCCACAGAGCGCATGGGCAGGACCTGCACAAAATAATGAATGGCAGCCACGCTGATTACGAAGAGAGAAACAGCCGCGCTTTTTTGGTGAAAAGAGAGGTCGAGGCTTGGCACAGCCTGGCGAGAATTGACTTCTTGGGTCACAGGGTTCTTCCTTTCTGGTGCGTCTTGCGAGGTCACGGCAACCAGGGTCAGGCCCAGGTTGTTGATCTTTTTCAGGACGCCGTGCAGGGCGGCCTGGTCCACGATGACACCGCTCAGGATGGTCTGGTCGTCTGCCGTCCGCTCCAGGGCGAGGTCGTCGAACCAGTCTTGCCATGCGGCGTCCAGGTGACCTTTGATCACAATTTGATAATATTGGTTCGGTTTGTTTTGTGCGTGCATCGTGCCCTCAGTGTAGGGCAGGCGGCGCAAAAAATCCCCACAAGAAACTGTAGTTGGCAGGGAAGAAAAACTGTAGTTTGTAGATTAGATTGGTGGGATTACGGCAGCAGGTCGAGTTCGCGGGCCTTGTGGATGGCCTGGGTGCGTTTGTTGACCCCCAGCTTGGCGTAGATGTTCTTGGTGTGGAACAGTACCGTATTGAGGCTGATGAACATCTGCGCGGCGATTTCCTGGTTCTTCAGCCCGGCGGCGATCAAGCTCAGGATCTCCAGCTCGCGCTGGCTGAGCGGGTCGACGAGGGGCTGCTCCGTGGGGGCGGCGTCTGGCCGGCTCCAGGCGCGGGCATTGGCCAGCGAGGCGCCGGCGGCCAGGAGGCGGGCTGTCTGCACCGCCGCCGGGGAGGGGGCGCTTTGGTCGAGCACAGCCTGGACGTACTCGAGCTGCTGGGGCACGCCGGCGTTCTTGAGCGCGGTGGCCGTTTCCCGCGCCTCGGCCAGTGCGGCTTCGGCGGCGGCGCAGTTCCCCGCCGCCTGTTCGACCAGGGTGAGCAGCAGATTGCTGCGAAACAGGGCGCTGCTCTCACCGGCGAAACCAGCCTGCGCCTGGGCCTGCCGGATGGCGCTGCGGGCGGCGGCCCACTGCTCGTCTAACAACGCCAGGTGCGCCCGCCCCAGGTGGGTATAGGCCAACAGCGGGCTGTGTTCCAGGCTGTGTTGGGCGGCGAAGGATTGCGTTGCTTGCAGGGTCGCTGCAGCGGCTTGCGGGGCGCCGCTCAGCAGGTAGGCCAGGCCCAGGTAGCCACCGGAGAGCAAGGTCGTGTTGGTGTTGCCGCTTTGGTGGGCCAGTTGGGCGGCCTCCCGGAGGGTCTCCACGGCTGCGTCCGGGTCGCCGTCCGCCGCCAGCATGTGTACGGCGCCTAATTGCAGCAGGGCCGTGCCGCGCGCCAGGGCGTTTTCTGGCGGGGCCAGCTGCAGAGACAGGCTGGCTTCGGCCTGCATGACCGCCAGGTCTTCCCGGACGCGGGCGCTGTTGGCGCGGATGATGGCGGTCACAGTGCGGATTTCCGGAGCGCACTGCGAGGCCGTTTCTGCGGCGGTCAAATATGGCTCGATGGCGTCATTCTCGCCCTGGTTTACCAGGGTCCAGGCGTAATCGAGGCACATGCGCGGTTGCTGCATCAATATCTCGCCCGGCAGGGCGTCGAACCAGCGCCGCAGGGTGGTGAGCTTGGCTTGAAAGACGAACGAAAGGCCGTGTTCGACCAGCAAGGGGACGGCCAGGTCCCAGGCTTTGGCGGACAGGGCGTATTCGATGGCGTCGGTGACCAGGCTATTCTGCGCCGACCAGGTGGATGCCCGGCGGCGGATGGATTGGGCTTCTGCGGCGGGCAGCTTTTGGCGCAGCAGGTCAGCGAAGAGGTGGTGGTAACGGTACCAGCGCCGCTCGTCGTCCAGGGAGATCAAGAAGGTGTTGGTGGTTTCTAATTGTTCCAGATAAGCCTGCGAACGCCCGTGATATTCGTCCGGCAAGACGGCGTCGCACAGGCCGGCGCACAGGCGGCGCAGGACGGCCGTCGAGAGCAAGAAGGTCTGCACGTCCGGCGCCGCGTGGGCCAGGACTTCGTCGCTCAGGTAATCCATGATAAAGCGGTGGCTGCCGGTGAAGTTCTGGACGAAGTCCTGCACGGCGCCGCCTGGGCGATCTTGCATCGAAAGGGCGGCCATCTTCAACCCGGTGATCCAGCCCTCGGTGCGGTTCTCCAGGGCCGTGATCTGGGCCGGGTCCAGGGCCAGGTGCATGCTTTGTTGCAAGAAGACAGCGGCTTCTTCGGCGGTAAAGCGCAGGTCGTCGGCGCGCAGTTCCACCAGGTCACCGCGGGCGCGTATGCGCGCAATGGGGAAGCCGGGATCGCTGCGGCTGGTGAGCGCCAGGGTCATGTGCGGCGGCATGCGCTCCAGCAGGGTGGCCAGGGCGGCGTCCACTTCGGCCGAATCGAGCAGGTTGTAATCGTCGAGCACGAGGAGGAAGGGGATGGGCACCGCCGTCACGTCATGGACGAAGGCCTTCATCAGCGTTTTTGTCGCCACCGGCTGGTTGGTTTGCAGCAGCTGGGGAAGTGTGGCCTGGACGTCCGGCAGGGGACGCACCGCCGCGGAGAGGTAATGGAAGAACTGGCGCGGGGCGCTGTCGTCTTCGTCCAGCGAGAGCCAACACACCCGGGCAGCCCGGCCGGCTTCGAGCTGGCGCAGCCAGGCGGTGACCAGCGTGGTTTTTCCGTACCCGGCCGGGGCGGAGACGAGGATCAGCTTTCCCGGCAGGCCATCGTTCAACCGTTCGATCAAACGCGGCCGGGGTACCAGGTCCGTTCGAGTCTTGGGCATGAATAATTTGGTGGTCAGCAGCTGTTCCAAAATCGGTCTTCGATCCCATCCCTTGCAGGCGGCCCGGCGCAAAGCCGCGAGGTCGTTCATCATTATAGCATGGGCGCCGGGTGGGGATTTT
>JAAZNB010000115.1 GCA_012798515.1 Chloroflexota bacterium | reverse complement strand
CGTATGTAAGGCTGCTGGTCGGCAGCCGGCGCGGTCTGGCGTGCAGCCGGACGTGCTTCCGGTTCGATGGCCTCTTTACGGTCATCGTTGACCGGGCGCTGCTCCACCAGTTTCATACGCTGGTAGAATGTGCCCATGTCGACTACCAGGTCGCTGACCACGGGGAAATTACGCATCGGCTCGACACGCACCACGCCACCATTCTGGGTGACTTCGCGCATTAGAGTAATACAGGTCAGCTTTTCGACGCCGTTGACCCGCATCCCGCACGCGCCACAGGTGGAGTGATGGCAGGCGTGCCGGAAGGTCAATGAACGATCCTGAAAAGCCCAGATACGCTCGATGCCGTCCAGTACGTATTCATCCGGATCTACTTCCATCGGATATTCCTGGAAGTAGTGGGATGCATCCCCTTTTTGGCGATAAACCTGAAATGTTACGTTCCATTTGGTGTCACTCATTGAAAGTCCCTTAAGCGTAGCGATAGTAATCCCGATAGGAAGAAAGCGGTAACTCTTTGGTCATGCATTCAGCCTGCACACCCAGCTTCTGGCATACGATATCGGCTGTTTTTTCTGCCATGGCGCGTAAGGTCGTCGCTTTTCCCCCGGTGATCGTCACGATGCCATCAATATGGTCACTTTCCTTATGGTCATAACATTTAAATGTCCTGGCAATACTGCGTCCCGAGATTCCCGATCCGATCAAAGGTCGGGTAGCCATGTAGGCGCCGCGCACCTTGGTATGCTGCAGCGCCGGCAGTAGTTCGCTGCCACGCTCCAACATCAGGTCGACCTGGTGATCATCCACCGGGATATAGTCCAGGTCTTCGACTGCAAACGAAGTCGTTCCGGTGACCATCATGCGCCGTTGCGGCAGGATGATATCGCCATCGCTGGGAGCATTGAGCCGGTTGATCACCCGCTCGGTCAGGCGTTGGTCGTAGGCCACCATCACCCCCGGCGTCGGCTTGATGGGCACATTGGCGCCGATCTTGTCAACCAGCTCGCCCACCCAGGCGCCGGTGGCATTGACCACCACGTCGGAGCGCATTTCCTTGTGGGTGTTGTCGGTGCGATCCCACACCTTTATCCCCACCACATTGCCGTTGCCGTCGGTCAGAAAATCTTCTACCTCAGTATAAGTGTGATAGCGGGCCCCGTTCTTCTTCGAGCTGGCGGCAAAAGCCAACGCCAGGCGCAGCGGATCGAAGGTCCCATCCGGCACGGTATATGCCACGATAGTCTTACTGGTCAGGGCCGGCTCCATGCGCAGCACCTGCTGCGGGTTGAGCTCTTCGACCGGGATGTGGCAGGCCTCGCACCCGTCGCAGAACGCCTTCACGTAGGCCAGGTCACTGTCGTTGATGCCCACGAACAAGCCGCCGTTTGGCTCGATTACGTCGGGAACGATCTTCCGCAGGATCAGGTTCTCATCGATGCACTCGATGGCCGATTCTTGATCGTTGACGGCGTAACGCGCCCCGCTGTGCAGCAGGCCGTGGGTGCGCCCGGATGTCCCGCTGGCGATTTCACCGCGTTCGACGACTGTAACCGCAAAACCGCGCTGGGCCAGGTCGTGCGCTGTGGCTACACCGGTAAATCCAGCACCGATAATGATCACACTTGGTTTACTCATGGATTCAGTCATTGGTTCACCCATTGTTTCATTGTTGATAACTCACTCCGTCTATCTTCCTTCACGATCTCGTAATGCTGGTTGGCCTTTTTTGTTTTCATACAATTCGGGCAGTTGGCCACTTCATACGTATGCTGATCGTCTGCCCATGAATACAGCTCGACCGGTCCCGGTTTGAAACCCACCTGTCCACACTGGCAAGCATACCAGCCCATCGGGCAGTGGCGGTATTCGATCGCCGGCTGGCGCAGGTCGATCACCTCGACCCCCATCCGCCAGCGAGCATTGGTAATCAGTTTCTTGCACCCGGTCGTCTTGAGTTTCTGATAGTAGGTTGAAAAATGAGAACAATGACGCATTAATAAAACAGCCGTCGTGATATCGTCTGGAAATGGCCACTGCCTGGCGTCTGCGTTGATCGCGACCACGTTGGCAGGTGTTTGATGGGCAGGGGGCATCAGCCCCGAGTGAATTTCGACGCCATAGACTGTATGGGCAATCCCGGCCATCTGGGTAACCAGGCGGAAATCCCCGGCCCCAATGTCGATCACCACGTCTGCGGGGCGTATTTCGCGCAGCACCAGGGCGTACGTGTCGGCGTCATAGGGAGCCCAAAGCATTTCCCAGTCTATATCGTCTACCTGGCAGGACTGGTTCGCAGGCCGGTGATTGCCTGTAGCAGACAATTCTACCGCGCCTTTCGTAATAATCTAAAGACGAATAACATGACACCAAACACCATCCAGACCATGACGCCATAACCGAGGCTCCAAAGAAGCCCCTCGACCCATCCCAGGGCGGGGACAACCTGCCAGGCAGTCAGCACTGCCATAACAATACTGCACAGAGCGATGACTTTAATGCCGGTTGACATTGAAATCCAGGCTCCGGGAGTTTGTTCGCTCACTTTCTGGGATTTCTTTTTCTTTGACAAGATCACTCCTTATTCAGAACGGCCGATACTTGCCCGGGAAAAAATTAGGAGGGACGGCTCGAGAATGGTCCCACCGCCCCTCCTATGCGATTACGGAAACTTACTCGACCCAGTCAAACGTACGGGTGACGGCTTTCAGCCATCCTTTGTACAGTTTGTCGCGTTGGTCGGCGCTCATCTGCGGCGTCCATTCACGATCCTTGCCCCAGTTGGCGCGCAGGTCGTCGACCTTCTGCCAGAAGCCCACAGCCAGGCCGGCGGCGTAAGCCGCGCCCAGTGAGGTGGTCTCGGCCACGGTCGGGCGAATGACGGGCACGCCCAGGATGTCCGCCTGGAACTGCATGAGCAGGTCGTTGAACACCATACCGCCGTCCACCTTGAGGGCGGTCAGATTGACGCCGGAATCTTTGTTCATGGCGTCCAGCACTTCGCGCGTCTGGTAAGCGGTGGCTTCCAGGGCGGCGCGAGCGATGTGGCCCTTGTTGACGTAGCGGGTCATGCCCACGATCGCGCCACGGGCGTCGCTGCGCCAGTAGGGCGCAAACAGGCCCGAGAAGGCCGGGACGAAGTAAATGCCACCGTTATCATCCACCGTCTTGGCCAGGGCCTCGACATCGGGCGAGCGGGTAATCATGTTCAGGTTGTCACGCAGCCATTGCACCAAAGCGCCGGTGATGGCGATGGAGCCTTCCAGGCAGTACACAGCCGGCTGGTCGCCGATCTTGTAGCCCAGCGTGGTCAGCAGACCGTTCTTGGACTGGATCGGCTTGGTGCCGGTGTTCAACAGCATGAAGCAGCCCGTGCCGTAAGTATTCTTGGCTTCGCCGACGTCGTAGCACGTCTGGCCGAAGATGGCCGCTTGCTGGTCGCCCAGGTCGCCGGCCACAGGCACACCGGCCAGCTCGCCGGTCGCTGAGCCATACACGTTGCTGGAGGGCATGATCTTGGGCAACATTGCCTTGGGAATGCCCATCGTGTCCAGGATTTCCTGATCCCAATCCAGCGTTTCCAGGTTCATCAGCATGGTGCGGGAGGCGTTGGTCACGTCGGTCACGTGCACCCCGCCGGTCAGGTTCCAGATCAGCCAGGTGTCGATGTTACCAAAGAGCACGTCGCCGGCTTCGGCTTTTTCGCGCACACCCGGGACGTTCTCCAGGATCCATTTGACTTTCGGGCCGGAGAAATAGGTCGCCAGGGGCAGGCCGACTTTGGCTCGGAAACGATCCTGGCCGCCGTCTTTGGCAAACTCGTTGCAGATTTGGTCGGTACGGGTATCCTGCCAGACGATGGCGTTGTACACCGGTTTGCCGGTGGCTTTGTCCCACACCACGGTTGTCTCACGCTGGTTGGTGATGCCTACGGCCGCCAGGTCACTCGGAGCCACGTTGCCCTTGACGAGCGCACCGTGGATGACCTGTTTGGTCCGTTCCCAGATTTCGAGTGGGTTGTGTTCCACCCAGCCTGGTTTGGGGTAAATCTGTTCGTGTTCTAATTGGTCGACTGAAACAACTTTGCCTGCATGATCGAAGATCATGAAGCGGGTACTGGTAGTACCTTGGTCTATAGCAGCAACATACTTGCTCATCTAGCCATCTCCTATCATTGGGTTGGGTGGGTATTTCTAGAAAAGCGATTAAGCGATTGCTAACCGTTTGCCCATGTTTCAGCGGCTTCTTTGAAAATTAAATACGAAGAAGTAGCGCCGGGGTCTTGATGTCCTGCGCTCCTTTCTCCCAGGTAGCTGGCGCGACCTTTACGCGCAACCATGGGGATGGTTGCTTCCATTCCTTTTTGTGCGGCAAGAGCGGCAGCATCTAAGGCAACAGGGAAGGATTGTTTGGCTTCGACAGACTTACGAAATGCGTTTACGGCCGGCGTAATGGCGTCCACCATGGTCTTATCACCCAGTTCGGCTTTACCGCGCATTACAATGCCGTTGAGTGCAGCTTCCAAAGCAGCCAACCAATCTTCCGGGGCTAATTCCATTTTCCCGGCTGTTTTAAGACCGATCTGGAGGAAAAAGGTGCCATACAATGGCCCGCCGGCCCCGCCGACCGTGGAGAGCAGGGTCATTCCTACCGTCTTGAAAATTGTGCCGATATCCTTGTCGCTAATTTCCGGCATCTTGTTCATGACAGCCTGAAAACCGCGGTTCATGTTTGCACCGTGGTCAGCGTCGCCGATTGCCGAGTCTAGATCTGTCAGGTAACTCTTGTTCTCCTCCAATATCTTCGCACAGGCTTTAATCCAATCTAAAACATTGTCACGGGAAACGGGCATAGCTGGCTCCATGTTGATGGGGGAAACCGGTGTAAAGCGGCCCGGTCTCCCCCAAATTGAAATTGTTTAGTACTCTATACTCCCCAGCGCAAAGCCGGAGTCTTCACCGGTGCGTCCCACAGTTTGGTAAGCTGGTCATCCATCTTGAGCATGGTGATGGATGTTCCCGCCATCTCCAGACTGGTGATGTAGGGGCCTACCATGTTGCGCACGACTTTGAGGCCGTGTTTGGTGGCAATTTCGTACGCTTTGCGGTAGACGATGTAGAGCTCAAGCAACGGCGTTCCCCCCATGCCATTGACAAACATCAACACTTCGTCGCCAGCTTTGTACGGGATGTCGCTGATGATCGGTTCCATCAGCATTTCGACGATCTCGTCGGCTGACTTCAGTTCCATGCGAACTCTTCCCGGCTCGCCGTGGATCCCGATGCCGATTTCCATCTCATTTTCGGGCAGATCGAAAGTTGGCTTACCTACGTGCGGGACGGTGCAGGAGGTGAGGGCCATGCCCATGCTACGCCCCCAGTCCTTGACTTTTTTGCACACATCGGCCACCTGGGCCAGGGAAAGCCCCTGTTCGGCCGCGGCGCCACAGACCTTCTCCGCGAGCACGGTGCTGCCTACGCCACGCCGGCCAGCGGTATAAAGGCTGTCTTTTACTGCCACGTCATCATCGATGACAACGCTTTCCACCTGGATACCTTCGCCGCGTGCCAGGTCAGCCGCCATTTCGAAGTTCATTATATCCCCGGTGTAATTTTTGACAATGTGTAAAACGCCTGCACCTGCATCAATGGCTTTGGTAGCCTCAAGCATCTGGTCGGGGGTCGGTGATGTAAATACTGCACCTGGACAAGCGGCATCTAACATACCCATTCCGACAAATCCACCGTGCATCGGCTCGTGTCCCGAACCACCGCCAGATAGAATCCCTACTTTGCCTTTAACCGGGGCATCTGCACGTACAACGAAATTAGGGTTGAAATGGACTTTCACCAGATCGGGGTGTGCAGCAGCTACGCCTTGTAACTCTTCCACCACTGCATTTTCCGGGTTGTTGATTAACTTTTTCATACCGAATCCTTTCTGATCCAACGCTCAACGAAGGTATTGAAGGCAGGAAAAGGTGTTGTGTTAACTATCTTTGAAGGCTGAAGAAACAAACCAGTCGTACAGGTACACACCCACCGGTCCTGCAATCATGGGGATCAAGACAGGCGGGAGAAGCCAGTAGATGCCGTCGAACAGACCCTGTGTGCCGACCAGCAAACCGAACAGGCGGGGGCCGAAGTCACGAGCAGGATTGATCGAGTAGCCGCTGGGGCCGCCCAGGGAGAGGCCAACTGCCAACACGGTGAAACCAACCAGGAACGGACCCATGTTGTGCATCAAGCCCATGTTCTTCGAGTCCCCACTGGCCAGGATGCCCCATAACAGGACCATCGTTCCGAAGAACTCTGCCACACAGGCATTGACCAGGCTGTACGTGCCCAAGGCGCCTTCGCTGGCGCCGCCCCAGAACGTCGCTCCGAACACTGAGCCCGGACCGGTGCTCCAGACGTTGGGCATACCCGAGGAAACCAGACCTTCGCGGTAGACCAGGTAGACACCCAGCGCACCGATGAAGGCGCCAATGACCTGCGCCACAATGAACGGTAACACCTTGCCCCAAGAGAAGCCGCGCTTGACGGCCAGGGCGATCGTGACGGCGGGGTTGAGATGTGCTCCAGACACGCCGCCGGTCACGTACACGGCGATGATGACCGCAAAGGCCCATCCGATGGTTATGGTGTTCCAGTTATAAGCAGTGCCGGCCAAACGGGGCGCAAGGCCGACATTTGCCACGACGCCATCGCCCAAAAGAACCAGGATGAAGGTCCCAAACACTTCTGCGACCAACTCGCTCATTAGACTCTTAGGTTTCATTTTATTGCGTCTCCTATTTACTGGTTGAATATGTTGCCGAATAGATGGCGATCAATTACTGACATTTAGGTCTTTCGTTTCCCTTCGATATTCCTCCTTTCGAACAATCTGGTCGAAATATCTGGTGACTTCTCAAAATCGGCAAGGATCACCGCCAGGAATCAATGAGAATCCAAACCTAAATGAACTCCCGCTGTTTAAACAAGGAGTCCCACGTCATTTACATCATCAATAAATAGGGATTGCAACGTTACGTTCCGGTGGAGCCATACAGTTTACGGCCTGGAACGAATATTGTTAAACCCAATAGGAAGACCTGTAGTCCCCCAACCGAAGGAACGTCTTTCTACTTGGCTTTTAAAATAAACAAAAGGTCACTTAATGATTCCGTTAAGTCTACGCAACTGACTTGTTAATGAAATTGTATAGAATAGTGCCACGGTTGTCAAACAAGACGTTTCCAATTGTTTCGTATCGAAACACTAACTCTCAGAATGTTTCATTTAGAAACATTCTGTTTGGCGGTAATGTGTGTCCCCCGCCTGCGGTAGTCCGCAATCGAGATGTTGTATTGTTTTAACTTGCGCCACAATGTGGTACGGCTGACGCCCAGCGCCTGGCACATGTTTCCCAGGTGCCCACCACAAGCCCGCGCTGCGTGCAGCAAGGCCTCGCGTTCCATCACGTCCAGCGTAGTAGTGGGGGAGTTGGTAATGGTATCCAGGTGCAGCAGGTAGGGTTGGCGGATCATGTCCGGGAAATGGGCCGGCTGGATGATATATTGACCCTGCAAGTGGCTGGCCGCGCGGGCCAGGATCGCTTCCAGTTCGTTGACGTTCCCGGGCCAGCTGTATGCCCGCAGCAGCTTCATGGCTTCCTCGCTGACGCCGATCTCGTGCTCGAATTGGGTAGACAGGCGCTTGAGGATGCTGTCGGCAATCTGGGGCAGGTCTTCGATCCGTTCGTACAGGCTGGGCATGCGGATTTCGAAGGGGCTGAGCCGGTAATATAGGTCCGCCCGGAAGCTCCCCTGGGCGATCAGTTTCTCCAGGTCGGCGGAAGACGAAGCGATTACGCGCACATCGACCGGGATCGGGCGTCCGCGTCCCAAACGCTGCACGATGCCCAGCTCCAGCAGGTTCAACAGCACCGATTGGGCTTCCAGGGTGAGCGATTCCACGTCTTGCAGATATAACGTGCCGCCGTGGGACAATTCGAATTTGCCCGGCTGGCCCCATGGGTCCTTGTTCGAGATGCCTTTCTCGATGCCTACCAGCTCGACCGACATCAGGTCGCGTGGGACGGACGTACAGGCGCAGATCACGAAGGGCTCGTCACGCCGAGGACCCGAATTATGGATGGCGTTGGCCAGCAGCGTCTTGCCGCTGCCTCGTTCCCCGCGGATCAAGACACTGGCTCGCGCCGAAGCCGCTTGATGAGCCAGCTGGCGCACACGACGGATCTCGCGCGAATCCCCCAGGAAGTTATCCAGGGTGCAGGCCACCGCCCCGTTGGGATGCTGGTTCGACAGCTGCAGCATATCCGACTCGCGATGCAGGATCAGTACGGTGCTGAAATTGCCTTTGGAATACTCGATAAAGCGCAGCTTGAGCACCATATTGATGGCCCGGTCGGCGATGTGGATACGCGCCGGGGAGTTATCCAGGGGCTGTTTGCGGTTCAAGGCCTCGTCAACGAAGGGCGGGAAGGACAGGTGTTTGCCATAATGGCGGCCCACCAGCGCCTGCGAGGGCAGGTTGAGGATGCGTTCGGCCGCCTGGTTGACATGCTGCAAAATGCCATCGTTGTCCCACATCAAAATTCCTTCGGAAATCGACCCCAGGATCGCATTGAGCTGGGTAAGCTGCCCGTTGTCCTCCGAGACCAGGATCTCCGTCTGGCGCTGGCTGGCGATGGCCGAGGCACCGGCAGTAGCCAGCCCCAGGGTATGGTGAGTGAAATTCTCCAGGGTGGTCAGGATGGACAGCGCTCCCACCAGGCGACCGGTAATCGAAAAGATCGGCCCGGCGGAACTGGCCAGGTGGTGGAATTGCTGTAAAAAGTGTTCTGCCCCCTGCACCTGGATGGGGATGCGCTCGGCGATGGTCAGGGCGGTGGCGTTGGTACCGACTTGTTGCTCGGCGATCAACGCACCGGGGACGAAACCGGCTTGTTCGGCTTGCTTGATCATGTCCCGGTCCCCGACGATCTCCAGGATACAGCAGGCATTGTTGACCAGCATCAAGATACTGTGGGTCATCTCGATGTGCTGGTAGATGTCTTCCATGATGGGCAGCGAGACCGAAATCAGGTCGGCGTTGGTGGCGCGCGTGGCCTGTAAATGCTCAGGCCCGAGCCGGATGGGCATGACCCGGTCGGTTGGGTTTAAGAAAGATTGGCAGCGCAGCCAGGAGGCGCCGATATGCGTCCCTACGGTTGGCAACAGCCGCCGGTGATTAATAAAAGTATTCCAGTTTTCCAGGGTTTGGTCGGCATTGTAGGGGGAGTTCGGCGTACATACCGGCGTTTCTACAAATTGAATCAGCGTTTTATCCATCCCGAATCCTTAAGCCCAATTTACTCTAACGATCCCTAAGATACCACGGCTGATGATCTATATTTATTTGTTCATGAGAAACTGCTCCGTTGGAGGCCCCCCCGCCTTGGAACGGATGCATTCAAGAGATTTTCAAATTGGATGATTCATGTTCCTATCCTTATGATATGTTAAACTTATAGAATGTCAATCTCAATCACCCCGCCGGTCGCCACCGTTCAAATGGCCATCTCGGCTTATCTCAATTCGGTGGCCATGTCGCGTAGTGAGAACACCGCCCGTACCTATACCAATGGTATGTCTATATTCCAAAAAGTGCTCGTCGAGAACGGTATCCCAATCGAAGAACATCCGGTTGCTGATTTTCCCGAAGACGCTATCATCTGGCTGGCGGCGGCCCTGAAAGATTATGCCCCCACGACCGAGCGGCTGTACCTGACCACCGCCACGGGATTTTACGAATACCTGGCCGGGGAGAACCTGGCGCAGATCAACCTGCCGCGCGTACGCCTGTTGATTCACCAGCGGGCGCGTCAACCCGGTGTGCGCCTGCCGCAATTTCCCAAGGATGCCATCGACCAGGTGTTGGAATATGCCGCCGGCCTGGCCACGCGGCCGGTGGAGGATGAGCATGAACGCCTGCGCAACCTGCGTGACCGGGCTTTTCTGCTCACCCTGGCGGATACCGGGCTGCGTGTCCATGAAGCCTGCGGCCTGCGCCGCGGCGACCTGGACTGGAACGAGGGCCGGGCGATAATCGTCGGTAAAGGCGATCGCCAGGCGGTGGTGCGTTTCTCGCGCCGCGCCCAGGAAGCCTTACGGACGTATCTTGCCGCCCGGGCAGCCATCGACGGCGCCTCACGCCGGCCCTTATCGGCGCTGCCCCTGTTTGCCCGCCATGACCGCGGCGCGGGCAAGAAGATCAAGCCCATCACCACCACCACGGGCAGGAACATTGTCGCCGGCCGGGTGGCCGAAACCCTGGGCCCCGAGGCCGTAGGGCGCATTACCCCGCATTCCTTTCGCCACTATTTCGTCACCCGGGTTTTACAGTCCTCGGGTAATCTGAAACTGGCCCAGGAGCTGGCCCGCCACCGCAACATAGCCGTCACCCAGCGCTATGCTCACCTCTCCAACGATGAGCTGGATAAGGGCTACTGGGAAGTGTTCGAAGAGTAGCCCGTGATCGCGGCGGGCTGGATAAAATTGGGTTTTGGGGCGTTCACCAGCTTTACGAATGACCCCGTGCAGAATGATCAACAGCCTTTGCCCCCTCCGGGGAATAAATTATAATTTGAGTGGTCAAGCGAAGTACGTGGGTCCGGCTGGTGGAAATGCACCGGAACGAACGCTGGCCCTTGATTGAAATAACCTTTGAATCCCTCGTAAGGAGTGACCAATGATCAAACTTGTATTGTTACGCCATGGGCAGAGCACGTGGAACCTGGAAAACTACTTCACCGGTTGGACGGACGTAGATTTGAGCGAGCAGGGCGTCTCCGAGGCGCATGCCGCCGGTAAGCTGCTGAACGAAGAGGGATACGTCTTCGATATGGCCTTTACCTCGGTGCTCAAGCGTGCCATCCGCACCTTATGGATTGCGTTGGACGAGCTGGATCAGATGTGGCTGCCGGTTTACAACGCCTGGCAGCTCAACGAGCGCCACTACGGCGCTCTGCAGGGCCTCAATAAGGCCGAGACGGCCGAAAAATATGGCGCCGAGCAGGTCAAAATCTGGCGCCGCTCTTACAGCACCCCGCCGCCCGAACTCGCCGAAGATGACCCGCGCCACCCTCGCTTCGACCGCCGCTACGACGGCCTGCCGCCCCAAGGACAACCTGCCACCGAGTCGCTGGAAATCACCCTGGCGCGCGTGCTGCCCTACTGGCAGAGCGCCATCGTCCCCGAGCTCAAGGCCGGCAAACGAGTTTTGATTGCCGCTCACGGCAACAGCCTGCGTGCCCTGGTGAAACACCTGGACAATATTTCGGAAGCAGAGATCGTGGAGCTGAATATCCCCACCGGCGTTCCCCTGGTGTACGAGCTGGACGACGATCTTAAGCCCATCAAGCACTACTACCTTGGCGACCCCGCCGCCATTGCCGCCGCGGCCGAAGCAGTAGCGCGGCAGGCGCAGCAGAAGAAATAACCCGCACATCACCCTAGAGAGGACGGCCACACTGGCCGCCCTCTGCTTTTTCTTCAACCTTCCGCCGGGGATTGTGATTCCCTATGCCTGCCCCATAACCTTTTCCGGCGATGGCCACATCCCGTACTCCGTTTTTCCCTGTGTTGGAGCGCCCCGATGTACACTTCCCGCCGCATTTCCCGCTTCTGGACCGTGTTGTTTTCCCTCCTGGTGCTCCTGGCGGCTGCCTGGGCCGCCTGGCAGGGGTTCCGCTACCTGCACCCGGCCATCTTTGCTATCCCGGCGATTTTCCCCGGGGAAACGGTCGTCTTGCAGGGTAGGAGCTTCGGCGCGGCCGGGCAGTTGTACGTCACGCCGCCGGGCGCCGCCGGACCGCAGACGGTGGATGTGGAATCCTGGGGTCCGGGTAAAATCCGGGTTCACCTGCCGGAGGCGGCCAGCGGAACGACCTTTCAGGTGGAGAAGCAGATTCTGGGCCTGTCGCTGCGCTCGCAAACCGTGTCCCTGGTCGTCAAACGCCCTGAACTGGACGACCCCGACCTGGCTTTCCAGGTGCCAGTGCAGCCTGAGGCAGCCTGGCCGCTCTTCCGTTATGACCAACGCAATACTGGCAGCAGTCCTCAGCCGGCGGTCTACGCCGGGGGAGAGCCGTGGATGTTCCAGACCGGCAAGGGCATCTTTTCCACCCCTATCATCGATGGCGAGGGAAATATCTACATCGGCTCCGCCGACCACAATTTCTACGCCCTGACGCCGGGGGGCAAAGAGGCCTGGCATTATACCAGCGGTGAGATGATCGATTCGGCCGCCATCTTACCCGCGGCTTACCTGGAATCCGGCCGCAAGACCGTCATCTTCCCCTCCGGAGACGGGTACCTGTACTGCCTGGATCTGGAGGCTCCTGCTGCGTCGCAGCGCCTGGTATGGAAATTCGACGCCCGGGTATCCCCCCGCGCCTCGTACAACAACTGGTTCGAGGGTAACGTGGCCGTGGGTTACGACGGTATGCTGTACGCCGGCAACACCAATTTTAATTACTACGCCCTCACCCCGGCCGGTGAGCTGTCGTGGACTTACCCGACCGCCTCCAACAACTGGTCGATCGCTGCCATTGCCCCGGATGGCACCATCTACTGGGGTTCCAACGATACTTTCATCCGGGCTGTTGATCCCGCCGGGGTTGAGAAATGGACCACGCGCACCCTGGGCTTTATCGCCGCATCCGCAGCCATCGGCTCGGACGGGACCCTCTACATCGGCTCTTTCGACAGCTACCTGTACGCCCTGGACCCCTTGAGCGGAGCGGTGAAGTGGAAGTTCAAGACCCACGACCATATTTACGCCTCGGTTGCCCTGGGCGCAGCCGCAGACGGCACGACCAACGCGATTTATTTCGGCTCGACCGATGGGATCTTTTACGCCCTGGACCCGGCCGGGAAGCAGCTGTGGGCTTACGATACGGGTGACCCGATCCGTTCCTCGCCTGTACTGGGGGCCTCGCCGCAGGGTAAGCGCGACGCCATTGTGTACTTCGGCGCCGGCAACGGGAAATTGTATGCCCTCGACACAGCCGGTGGCTCACGGCGCTGGTCTTTCGATACCACGGCCTGGGAGGACCCGATCCTGGTCGATCGCAACGACCTGAATGCTTCCCCCGCGCTGGCCCCCGATGGCGTGGTCATTGCCGGCGAAGCCGGCCAGGTGTGGAAGATCCCGTATGATTACTGCTTGAACGCCAGCGACCCACGCTGTTCGACCCAGGCCGCCGCCGACCTGCCCGAGGAGATGAGCGGCCTGTTTTACGTCTCGCCGGGTGGTAGCGTCGAGCTGGACGACCCGGCCGGCCTGCCGGCCAGCACTTTGGTCACCTTGAAGCTGATCGTGCGCCAACAGGGGGCGACCCTGGATGCGCACCTGTGTAATACGCCCTTCTTGTGCGGGGAAGATGCCCTGTCGATGTCAGTCTCTCCGGATTTCGAATACGAGTCTGAAGTGTCTGCCGATGGCGCCTACCTGTACATCCGCCCGCTGGATTTCCTCGACCCGGATACGGAATATACGCTCCAGGTGGACGGGCAGATCTACGTGGGTGGACTATCCATTGGCAATCTGACCGTGGGCGGCCGGCACAGCGGTGAGTTCTCCAAGACCTTCGCCTTTCGTACAGACGCACTCGAAACCGATTTTCCCCTGGTAGTTCAAGATGGCCAGGTCAGCGCCCTGGAATGGACCCGCCTGGCGGTGCCGATCCCTTCTATGATGCCCAGCCTGAATCAGATCGGCTTCGATTACATGGATTGGATCATGGCTCCCGTGCTGCTCACCCCGCCGGACGAGGAGGGCGCCGGCCGCCTGGTAATGTGGGTCATTGGCGGTAAGCAGGATGCCCGAGGGAACCTGGTGCCCGATCCCGATTCCGATTTCACCCTGGCCTTCAACGGCCGCTACCGGGGCAATGCCTATATTCTGGAGAACCGCGACGTGACCATCCCGGTTACCGGTATCCCCATCCCCTTCAATTTTCTAGAAATGCGCGGCCAGCTGGACCAGGAGGGCCGCGCCGCCCCGGGAACAACCATTTACGGCGATTCGCAGGTTATGCAGATTCCCACCTTTGGCCCTTACCTGGTCATTGCCGGCCTGGCTAATAACGTTTACGAAAAACTGCTCGTCTCCGGCACGTACATCTTACGGCCCTACGTATCCCCGGCGGGGAGTTCCCCCGGAACGGGGGCGACCCCCGTTCTGGGGGTGAATACCCCACCACCGGGGGTCACGGTCACCGGGGTCACCTTCCAGGCGCCCACCCGGGACGCCGAGGGTCGCGTTTTTGCTCAGATCCAGCTGACCCCCGGCGCCCATTACCCCGCCGCCGTCCACCGCCCGGGGATTGTGTTGGTCGATGCGGACAGCTCTGAGGCAGTTTTTATGGATTACCTGGCCAATTTGCAGGCCAGCGCAGACCCATCCGGAGATCTGACTGCCGTTACGCTGACCTTGCCGGCCGGCATGGCCCTCCCCGAGCGGCTGGACGCCTACGTCCTGTTGGACGTTTACCCGGCCTATCATGCCCAGCTGCAAGGGGAGTAAAGACGCCAGTCCGGCGATGTGATTACCTGTGTCGCATGACGCGGCTCAACAGCCAGTAGCCCACAAAAGCGACGGCAAAAGAGGGCAGCGAGCCGCCCAGGTCTGTCAGCCAGGTCGGGAAAGCCTGCCCCCAACCGGGTAGCAGGCTGGTGCTCAACGTAGCAGGGCTGGCCAGATGGTATACGACGGCGCCCAGCAGCCAGGCCAGGATCCCGGCCGGATTGAAACCACTGCGGCGGGCGGGACGCGCGCCATGGCTGTACAACTCGTCCACCTGGTAGTTCTTGCCCTGTACGGCGAAATAATCCGCCAGCAGCACCCCGAAAAGAGGCACGAACAGCGACCCAATCAACAACAGGAACAATTCATATTGGGTAATGTCCAACCAGACCGCCACCAGGAAAGAGAAGACCCCCAGCCCGAGGATCAGGACGCGTTGGGAAATCTGGGGCAGCAGGTTTTGGGTGGAAACCGCCGAAGAATACAGGTCGGCCCAGGCATTGTCGGTTTCCGAAGCCAATAAAATCAACAGCGACAGCCAACCGCCGACCAACGCCACTGCGGCCACGAACCCCTTGGGTTCTTGAGTCACGCCGGAGGCCATCAGGAAGGCCACGCCCAGCGCGTAGAACCAGGCGTTCGAGACCAGGTAGCCCAGGAAAGTGCCCCAGAAGGCGGATCCCTGGCGCCTGGCGAACCGGTTGTAATCTGCCACCAGTGGCAGCCAGGAGACCGGCATGGCGATGACCAGGTCCACCCCCACCCAGAATGGCAGGGAGCCATCTCCGGGCCGGGATAACAGCGCTCCCAGGTTGCCCTGGGCCAGGATGGCATAGGTGAGATAGAGCGAAGTGGCCAACATGACCCACACGGCCACTTTCTTCAGCCACTGGTGTACTACAGCTACCGGGCCGCCCAGTCCCATCCCGATCACGACCACAGCGAACACGCCACACCACAGGGCATAGTTATCCAGGCCCAGTACGCTTTGGCTGACGCTGTTGGCGGCGTGGCCGATGATAATCATCTCGAATATGGTCCACCCGACCAGCTGCACTACGTTGATCAAGGTGGGCAGGTAAGAGCCGCGTTGCCCAAGGGGGGCGCGCAGCAGCACCATGGTCGGGGCGCCGGTGCGGGCGGCGATTACCCCGGTGGCGGCCAACAACAGGCTGCCGATGACCGACCCGATCAGGATGACCAGCAGCGCCTGCCCCAGCCCCAGCCCAGGCGCCAGAAAGCTACCTGTGAACATCACCAATAAACCCAGGCCCAGGTCTCCCCAGAGCACAAAATAGTCCCAGAACCCCATTTGGCGGTCCTCGGCCGCGACCGGCTCTACGCCTTGTTCCGGCGGCGCCTGGATCTTGGGCCAACGTTTGGATACCCAATCGCTCAACACACTCATTGTGTGCCTCCTTTGATAAAGTGAATTGAAGCTGCCGCTCGGTCGCAGGTGAAGCCCGGAAGGCTCTCCGCGACTCTTGAGCGGGAGCGGAAATGCCTCAAAACAGGCTGTGTACGAAGCGCCCGGCCTGCTTTACGCCTTCCAGGAAGGCGGGGAATACTTCTGCAGAGCTTGCCCGGCTGGTAAAAAATGGATGGATCTCGATGCGGCAGGCAAACACATCCGCCAGTTGCCCGGCTGTTTGCGCCTGGCGGGCGGCAATTTTCTCGGCGGCGGCGTAGTCGTCCTGGGCGGCTTCGTGATAGCCAAAATCGTCCACCACGCCGATGCATTGCAGCCCAGACAGGCCCTGGTCCTGCGCCAGTGCGGTCCAGAAAGCTCGCTCGGCCTTAACGTGGCCCAGGTCGGCCGAGTTGGCAACCACCAGCTGCCCGGCAGCGGCCGTTTGCAGGGCCGGGACGCCCGGCAAACCCAGGGCGTCCAGCTGGTTCAAGATGTGGGTTGTGGCTTCGGCGTAATGGTCAGTGGCGATGACCGCCAACGTGTGCGCCTGCTGCGCCACCCAGGCCAGTAGCGGCTGCCAGGCGGGATCGATGGTGGAGTGATCCAGGTAGGCGCGTACGAAGCGCCCGGCGCACTGGCGGGCTTCCCCCCGGCCGGGAGAACGCTCTTCCAGGTGCGCTGCGATCAGGCCTTGCAGCCCCACGTTCGTGGTGCTGCCCTGGACCCAGGTGGGGCCGACCAGTTCACTCCAGTAGCGTTCTACGCTGTCCAGGCCCAGGCCGGCCAACCCGCTTTCTGCCAGCTGGGCCTGGAGGACTTCCGGCTGGCCGAATTGCACACTGTTCAGGCTGAGTGTGCCGGAGAAATCGAACACCACCATGCGCTGCACCGGTCGTAGGCTATCCGTTTGAGGGTTCATGCTTCATTCCCAAAAAGAGTAGAAATGCTGTACGGGACCGTGTCCATTGCCCAGCCGGTAATGCTTGCCGGCCTCCAGGGCTGCGCTCAAGTAGGCTTTGGCCTGCTCCACTGCTTCCGGGATGCTGATCCCCTGGGCCAGGTAAGCCGCGATGGCGGATGACAACGTACAGCCTGTGCCGTGGGTGTTACGCGTCTGGATGCGCTGCCCGGTGAATACCCGGGCCTGGCGCTCACCATGCAGCAGCAAGGTATCCGGGCTGTCTGCCCCGTCCAGATGCCCGCCTTTGACCAGCACGGCCTGCGGACCGAAGGCCAGCAGCGCGGCGCACACCTGGCTCAGGTCCGCGCCCGGCTCTACCGGCCGGCCCAGTAAGACGGCGGCTTCCGGCAGGTTGGGCGTAATTACGGTGGCCAGGGGCAGCAGCTCATCTTTCAAGGCCTGGATGGCCTCGTCTTGTAACAGCTTGTCCCCGCTCTTGGCCACCATTACCGGGTCGAGGACGATATTGGCCGGCTGGAAACGGCGTAATTCGGCCGCCACGGCCCGGATGACTTCCGGGCTGTGCAACATACCGATCTTGACTGCATCCACTCCGATGTCCTCCAGTACCGCCTGGATCTGTAAAGCCACGAAATCGGCCGGGATGGCGTGAATACCCCGTACCGCCAGTGTGTTCTGGGCCGTCAGAGCAGCGATGACCGACATACCGTACCCGCCCAGGGCGGCGAAGGTCTTCAGGTCGGCCTGGATGCCGGCGCCCCCACCGCTGTCCGACCCGGCGATGGTCAATAAACGACGGTAGGTTTTCATTGGGTTGCCCTCCTTGCCGGGGCACTGGCATTGTGGAAAGGTTGGCTCAAAGCTTGCGCCGCCTGGTAAGGGTCCGGCGCCGAACAAATCGCCGAGACAACGGCCAGGCTGTCAGCGCCCGCCTGGACCACTGCGGCGGCATTGGCAGCCTGGATGCCACCAATAGCCACCAGGGGATGCCGTGAGCGTCTGCGCACCTGCGCCAGCCCTTCCAGTCCCCAGGCGCCGTTGAGATCGGTCTTGGTGCGGGTCTCGAACACCGGGCTGACCCCCAGGTAGCTGACCTGGTAGGCTTCGGCCTCCAACACCTGATCCATCGTCTCTACCGATAAACCGATGATGGCTTCAGGCCCCAACAGGCGGCGTGCCATGGAGTAGGGCATGTCGCTTTGCCCAATGTGGACCCCGTCGGCGCCCACGGCCAGGGCTACATCCACCCGGTCGTTGATCACCAACGGTACGCCATATGGCGCCAGGGCGGCCTGGATACGCCGGGCTTCATCGATAAAATCGCGGGTGGAAATTTGTTTTTCACGCAGCTGGACGATGGAAGCCCCGCCGCGCACGGCCTGTACGACCACTTCTTCCAGTGGGCGACCCAGGCACAGGTCCCGGTCGGTAACCAGATAAAGGCCTTTCATGCCTGACCTCCGCTGCGTAAACGCGCCCGGATATCTTCCAGGCTCAGGTTGTAGAGCGCATCCAGGAAGTGCATTTGCAGCGAGCCAGGACCGGCGGCGATCTCGGCCGCCAGCTCGCCGGCGATGCCCATGACAGCCATGGCGTGAGCACAGGCTTGCAGGTAAGCGGGGTTCACCGCTGCGAATGCGCCGCACAAGGCGCTGGCGGTGCAGCCCAGCCCGGTCACGCGCGGCATCATGGCGTGCCCATTGTGGATCTCGATCACCTCCTCACCCTGCACACAGTAGTCCGTCTCGCCGCTCACGCACACGGCGCAGTGGTATTGGCGGCTGATCTCGCCGGCCGCCTGCACGGCGTCCCCAGAGCTGTGACGGCTGTCCACGCCTTTGGTCGTCGCTTCAGCCTCCTGAACGGTAGGCTGCGCGGCCAATGCGGTGGACAGGGCCAGGATTTCCGAGGCGTTACCCCGCAGGATACCCGGATGGCCCAGGCGCAGCAGATCGGCGCAGGTCGTCGTCCGGTACGGGGTCGCTCCGGCCCCCACCGGGTCCAGTATCACCGGGATGCCCAGTTGAGCAGCCCGGGCGGCAGCTTTGTGCATGGCTTCCACCCAGGGTGCACTGAGGGTGCCCGGGTTGAGCACCAGGGCTCCGGCCAGCCGGACCATATCTTCCACTTCCTGGTTGGCGTGCGCCATGACCGGTGAAGCGCCCAGGCTCAGTAATGCGTTGGCGGTCGTATTCATCACCACGTAATTGGTAATATTGTGGATGACTGGTGCCTGGTGGCGTATCTTTTGTACGTCATCCCAGATCGTTGTTGCCGAGAAGATCATGTTGGCTCCTTTGTGGATAGAAATAAAAAAACCACCCGGAAGGGTGGCTTTTAGTGGTTGCAGCACGTTCCTTCCTTCGCTGGTATTATCCAGATCAGGTTCGTCGGTAAATCCCACAGCCATTGCAAGGGATTTTCTCAGCCTGGTTTGTCCAAGCACCCGAGGAAACTTGTTCGTTTGTCAAAGTACTACGTTGGTGTAATTATAGCACGATCGGTGCGGGGCTGCACGTGGGTTGTTCTACGATATTCCCATAGGCCCCCGTCCGACTCCCCTCTGT
>JAAZNB010000661.1 GCA_012798515.1 Chloroflexota bacterium | reverse complement strand
ATCCTCCTACGCCAGGCCCACGCCGAGCCGGGAAACGGCGAAATAATACAGTTCCCGGGCCAGGAAAGGCAGCTGGCTGCGCAGGCTGCGGTAACGGCTGGTCGGCGTGGGCGAGGGATGGGCATCGATACCCAGGCCCTGGGCTGTCTCCACGGCCCGCAGCATGTGCAGCGGATCGCTGACCAGCAGCACCCGCTGCAGCCCATAAGCTTCCAGCAGCCGCTGCGCCCCCTGCAGATTCTCCCGCGTGGTGGTGGAATTGTTCTCGGTCAGGATGCGCTCCCCGGGCACCCCCGCCGCCAGGGCGTATTCCCGGGCCGCCTGGGCCTCGGACAGCTGGTCGTTATACCCCACCCCACCGGTGAAGATCAAATACTGCACCTGGCCGCGCTGGTACAGGTCAACGGCGTGCTTGATGCGCTCGGTGAACACCGGCGAGGGCCGCCCATTCCACACCGCCGCGCCCAGCACGATGGCCGCGTCCGCCGGGTCAGGGTCCGACTGCTGGGCGTAGGCGTAGATCTGATACGTCATGATGGTCAGGGCCATCACCGGCGCCAATAAGAGCAGGATAATGCGTGTTTTCATGGCTTTCACGAGACAGGGTTATTGCCATCCTCATTCATTTTTACGACGCTCCCCCCATGCCTAACTGGATCACGTCCATTGGGGAGGGCGGATTTGCTCCCCTCGAACTCACGTATTATAGCCAGCCAGGTTAAGCCCTGCGTTAAAAAATACGGCCCGCCTTCCCTGCGACCGGTGAGGAAAGGCGGGCCATCCCATAGCGCTTCAATCAATACTCCAGCTGGAAACTGTACCAGGGAGCGACCTGGTAATTCTTCCACTGGCGCAGGTCGACCTTGTCGGGGTACCGGTCGTACAGCCCGGCCACGTCGATGCCCACGTCCGGGTAGCTGCGCAGGCGGTCGAAGATGAGCTGTTCCGGCTCCGCCTCCACCGTTTCATCCCCGAAGTAGAATTTGCCCATCACCTCGTTGACCTGGCCCCACACGATGGGATCGTTGGTCGAGTTCTGCACCAGCAGGTTCAGGCGCAGGTGATCGCTGTAGCGCAGGATCTGCTCGGGCCGCACCGTCATACCGGCCGTGGTCTGTTCGGCCACGTCCAGGGTGCGGAAATCGATCAGGTTGCCCCAGTTGTACAGCCAACGCCCGTTCTCCTGGCGCAGGGGCCACAGCTCGTCCTGGGCCACGCGGCTCTCCTCGCCGCTCTCGGCGTCCTTCTGAGAGAGCTGGTACGTGACGTGGACCAGCACGGTCTTGTCGTCGAAAACCTGCACCCCCTGTACCTCCAGGCCCGACCAGCGCTCCCCGGCCAGCTTGCGGGTGGTCAATTCGTTGACCACGTCACCGTGGGTCATCCCGGCGACCATCAGGCTGAATTCCGACACCTGGTCCGAGGCGGCCTCGAAATCCTGGCCCTGCAGGGCAGCGAAGTAGGCCTGCGCCGTCTCTTCCGCCGCGGCTGCGGTCGTCTCGGTCGCGTCGGCCGGGGCCGGCGTCGGCTGGCGGGTGGGTAACACGATCAGGGTGGGCTGCGGCGTCAGCGTGGGTTCTGCCTGGGTCGCCTGCCCGCGGTATCCACCGGTCACGGCAAACCCGGCCGGGGCCTGGCACGCCGCCAGGAGGATGGTAAATACAGATAAAATCAAGATGACAACGCTCTTTTTCATGGATGACTCACTTTCCGGTTCCACGGTCTCCACAACCATGACCCTATTCGAAACGCAGCGCTTCTACCGGCTGCAAACTGGCCGCCCGGTTGGCCGGGTACAGCCCAAACAGCAGGCCGATCGCCGTCGAGAACAGCGTGGCCAGTAAAACCGCATTGATGCCAATGACGGGGGTAAAGGGTGTGTTACTGGCCGCCGCCACGGCCGCCACGGCTGTGGTGATCAACCAGGCCAGGGCAATCCCCAACAGGCCGCCAAACAAACTGAGCAGCATCGACTCGGTGAGGAACTGCACCAGGATGTCCATGCGCCGTGCCCCGATGGCCTTGCGCAGGCCGATCTCCCGCGTGCGCTCGGTGACCGACACCAGCATGATGTTCATGATGCCGATGCCACCCACCAGCAGGGATATGGCGCCGATCCCGCCCAGGAAGATGGTCAACACGTCGGTGATCGAGGCCGCCGATTCCAGGATCTGCTGCTGGGAAATGATGGTGAAATCGTCCTCACCGATGCGAGCACGGTGGCGCAGGCGCAGGATCTCCGAGACCTGCGCCGAGGCGTCTTCCACCTGGTCGGAGGTCGCGGCCTGCACGTAGATCACGTCCACGCTGTCGGCCTGCGCCCGCTTAATCAGGCGCGCCTGCGCCGTGGACAGCGGAATCAAGACCCGGTTGTCCTGGCTGCCCATGCCACTCCCGCCCTTGGCCTCCAGCACGCCGATCACGCGGAAAGGCTGCCCGCCGATGCGAATGGTCTGGTCGACCACCCCGGTCGAGGCGCCAAACAGGCGCTCCGCCGTCTCCGGGCCCAGCACGGCCACCGCCGAGCGCCCCAGGAGCTGGTTATCGTCGATAAAATCACCTTCGAGCATGTGTTCGCTGCTCAGTGTGGCATAATCGGGCGTCACGCCCAACACGCTGGGCGACTGGCTTTCGCTGGCGTAGGTCACCTCGAAGCGCCCTTGCAGCACGGGCGCGACCGCCGCGACCGAGGGAGCCGCCAGGGGATCGGCCAGCGCCGCGGCGTCTTCGGTGGTGAGCGGCTTGGGGTTGCGCACGTCGGCCTGGGTGTTGCCCGGCTGGATGAACAACAGGTTGGTGCCAATGCCTTCGATCGTGCCGGTGATGGACGACTGGGCGCCCTCGCCGATGGCCAGCATGGCGATCACCGCCGCCACCCCGATGACGATGCCCAGAATGGTCAGGCCCGAGCGCATCTTGTTCGAGGACAGGCTTTCCAGAGCCTCTACGATAGATTGGGCTGCGTTCATGGCTGCTGCTCCTCCACCAGGCCGTCCCGGATGCGAATCACCCGTTGGGTCATGGCGCCGATGTCCGGGTCGTGGGTGACGAAGATCAGGGTCGTGCCACGCTCACGGTTGAGATCCAGCAAGATCTCCATGATCTCAGCCCCCGATTTGGTATCCAGGGCCCCGGTGGGCTCGTCGGCCAGGATGATGGCCGGGTCGTTGACCAGCGCCCGGGCGATGGCCACGCGCTGCTGCTGGCCGCCGGACAGCTCGCTGGGCTTGTGGTCCACGCGCCCGCCCAGGCCCACCGCTTCCAACGCTTCCCGGGCGCGGGCGGCGTTCTCTGTGCCGCTCTTGCCGGCGTAACGCATGGGTAGTTCCACGTTGCGCAGCGCCGAAACGCGCGGCAGCAGGTTGAAGCTCTGAAAGACGAAACCCACCTTGCGGTTGCGGATCACCGATAATTCGTCGTCGCTCATCCCGGCCACCTGCTGGCCATCGAGCAAGTATTCTCCCGAGGTGGGCCGGTCCAGGCAGCCCAGAATGTTCATCAAGGTCGATTTTCCGGAGCCCGACGGCCCCATGATGGCCACTACTTCCGAACGGGCAATCTGCACCGACACGCCGCCCAGGGCGTGCACGTCGATCTCGCCCATGCGATAGGTCTTGGTCAGGTCGAGTGCTTCGACAACCAGGTCGCTCATGGCTCTACCCTCCCCGCATGATGCTGTTGGCGCCGGACGGGTTGAGCAACGTCGTGCTGGGCGGGTTGAGGACGATGCGGTCGCCGGCCTTCAAGTTCCCGGAGAGGATTTCGCTGACCGTGCCGGAAGAGGCCCCCAACTCGATCTCCACCGCCTGCAGGCTGCCGTCCTGCATCACGTACACCAGGCGCTTGCCGTCCTGCGTGCGGATGGCGCGGTTGGGCACCAGCAGGGTGTCTTCCAGTTGCGCCACGGCAATGTTGGCCGCGGCCGTCATGCCGGGTTTGACCGTGGCACTCGGGTCGAGCAATTCCACCGTTACCAGGAAATCGACCGTCCCCGAGCTGCTCTGCCCCACCGCCGACACGTCGGTGACCACGCCGGTGAATTCCTGGTTGGCAATAGCGTCGAAAGTCACCGAAACCGGTTGGTCGATCTGCACGGCGTTGATGTCCACTTCCGAGACCGCCAGGTCGATGTACAGGTGCGACAGGTCATCGATCTGGAAAGCCCGGGCCCCGGGGGTAACCAGGTCTCCCACCAGGCTGTCCGCGGCGGTAATGGTGCCCGAGAAAGGCGCCGTGATGTGCGCCAGGTCCAGGGCGGCCTGGGCGGCGGCCACCCGGGCCTGCGCCGCAGCCACGTCCTGCTCGTTGGGGCCGTCTTTGACCCGCTCCCATTCCCGTTTGGCTTCCAGCAGCTGGGCGTTGGCCACGTCCAGGTTGGCGTCTGCCTCGGCAATATCCAGGGTGGAGGGCAGGCCCTGCACGTACTGGTAGTTGTAATAGGCCTTGTCGTGGTTCTGGCGCGCCGAGGCCAGCTGGCTGAGCGCCGCGGCGTACACCGGGTCGTCCTGGCTGCGCAGGCGGTTCTGCTCGAAGATCACTTCGGCGTCGTCCAGGGCCTGGTCGGCCATGATCAGGTTGGCGTGGGCGATATCGATGGTGTTCTGGCTGGCGCGCTGGTACTGCTTGCTCTGGCGCTCCTCTTCGGCGTCTTCCACCGCCTGCTGGGCCTTGACCAGGTTCAGCTCGGCCGTGGCGCGGGCTTCCGTAGATGTCATCACCTCATCCAGCTGCTTCTGGGCGTTGACCAGGTCGGCCTGGGCCAGGATGATGTTCTGCGACAAGGAAGTCTGTTTCAATGTAGCCAGTTCTGCGCCGGCGGTTACCTGCTCGCCTTTGGCCGCCTTCAGCGTTCCTACGATTCCATTGGTCTGCCAGGACAACACCGCCGATTGGTTGGAGCGCACCGTGCCGGTGGCGCCCACGTAAGCGACCAGGTTGCCGCGTGAGAGCACTTCGGTCTGGTAGGCGCTGCCTTGGGCCGCGCCGCCCTGCGACTGGCGGGCCAGCGTGATGCCTCCCCAGGCGATAATCACCACCCCCAGGGCGATGATCCCCACGCGGACCCATTTTTTATTCCAGGCTTGTTTCATCTTTGCTACCTCCATAAAAATACGTTGAACAAGGTTCAAGTGCGCTCCTAAGATAAAACAAGCCGGGCTGGGCCTGTAGTGAATGGGATAATAAGCGCACCTGACCCGGCTCCATTGACGCTATGACGCCTGTCATAGGTGCGCATGACCGGGGTGGGTAGCCGGCCGCCGGAAGTATGCTATCATGGAGCCATGCAGAAGACCTACGCACTCGAACCAGGCGTCCTGACCACCTTTCGTAACTTCATCTGGCTACGCGTGGCGTTGATCCTCATTGGCATCCCGTTCACCATCGACAACAATCTAGAAACGGCCCTGTTTAGCTTTCATCTCTCGCCCTTCGCTCTGGTGGTGCCCCTGGACGCCTTGCTTCTGCTGGCCTACCTGTACATCGACCGCCTGCGGCGCTGGTTGGGCAGGTATTACCTGCCCCTGGGCATTTTCATCGCCACGGTCGGGCCCATTGTGGAGCGCGTCGTCACAGGCACCTTCCCCACCCGGGCCACAATGGCCAACGCCCTGATCAGCTCGTGGCAGCTGCTGCCCCTGCTGTTCATTCCCTTATTCATCACCGCCTGGCAGTACCAGTTCCGCAACGTGGTGTTCTTCTGCCTGACCTCGGCCGCCCTCGATCTGGCTTCTACCTGGATGGTGGTCCAGACACAGGACCCCGAAATCCTGCGCCCGATCCTCAACCTGACCCTCAGCCGCACGCTGCTGTTTATGATGTTGGGTTACCTGGTAGTGAACCTGATGAACACCCAGCGCAAACAACGCCAATCGCTTACCCAGGCCAACGCCCACCTGGCCCACTACGCCATGACCATGGAACAGCTGGCCACCAGCCGCGAGCGCAACCGCCTGGCGCGCGAGCTGCACGACGTGCTGGCCCACACCCTGAGCGGTGTGGCCGTCGAGCTGGAGGCGGTCAAGGCCCTGTGGTACCAGGACCCCCAGCAGGCCCAGGCCATGCTGGATCGCTCCCTGGTCTCCATCCGCAATGGCCTGACCGAGACGCGCCGGGCGCTGCAGGCGCTGCGCGCCACCCCGCTGGAAGACCTGGGGCTGGCCCTGGCCGTGCGCAGCCTGGCTGAATCCATCGCCTCGCGCGGCGGCCTGGCGCTCGATCTGCGCATCGCCGAATCCCTGGGGGATTATCCCCCCGCCGTCGAGCAGACCGTCTACCGCGTGGCTGAAGAAGCTCTCACCAACACCCTCAACCACGCCGGGGCGCGGCAGCTCGTCGTCCGCCTGGGCCGCGAGGGCAGCGCCCTGCGGCTGCACGTGGCCGACAACGGCGTGGGCTTCGACCCCCAGGCGGTGGGCTCGGATCAGAAATATGGAATCAAGGGGATGCGTGAACGCTCCGAGATGATCGGAGGAGAACTTTTCGTAGACAGCAGACCAGGCGCGGGCACCGCCATCACCTTCTCCTGGCCGGGAGAAACATCATGATCCGTGTATTGATCTGCGACGACCAGTCCATCGTGTGCGAGGGTTTGCGCGCCATCCTGGGCACGGCCCCCGACGTGGAAGTGGTCGGGGTGGCCTACAACGGCGCCGAAGCCGTCGAGCTGGTGCCCACCCTCAAACCGGACCTGGTACTGATGGACCTGAAGATGCCCGAGATGAACGGTATCCAGGCCACCCGCCTGATCCGCGAACGCTACCCGCAGGTCTACGTGCTGGTACTGACCACCTACGACGCCGACGATTGGGTCTTCGACGCCATCCGCAGCGGCGCAGCCGGCTACTTGCTCAAAGACACGCCGCGCAGCGAGCTGATCCAGGCCATCCAGGGCACGGTCAGCGGCAAGACCCACGTGGACCCCCAGGTGGCCGGCAAGCTCTTCAACCGGGTGGCGCAGACCACGCCGCCCAGCAGCAGCGGCGTGCTGGAGGCCCTCAGCGACCGTGAGCTGGACGTCCTGCGCCTGCTGGCGCGGGGCTACAACAATACCAGCATCGCCCAACAGCTGTTCCTCTCCGAGGGCACGGTACGCAATTACGTCAGCTCCATTTTCGACAAATTAGGGGTTTCCGACCGCACGCAGGCGGCCATCCTGGCCCTCAACGCCGGGCTGGGCGAGCCCTAAGCTCTATTCCAGGTCTTTGGGAACCGGGGGGATGCCCTGGCGGGGGGTGTAATACCGCTTCTGCCAGCGGCTCAGGCCGTCCAGGCCGGGGAACAGCACCCGTTCGGTGATGTTGGCCTGGTCCAGCTTGTCGCGCACTTCCCACTTCAACCCGGCCGGGATGACGATCTTGTGCCACATCTGGGGGTAATTTTCCAGCCATTGGTCCAGGATGGCCCGCGGGTTGGGCATCACCGAAAACAGGGCAAACTGGTTGACGATGCGGTCGTCGATGGAGGGCGGCTCGAAGAAGAGCACAAAATCGGGCGGCGCCAGCGTATCCAGCACCTGCAAGGACTCCACCAGGTGAGAGAGGATCTCCACCGTGAAGTAATCCGCGCCCACCCGCTTCAGCTCCACCTGGAAGGGCTGCGGCAGCAGGCGGTGGGCCAGGGTGTGGTTCACGGCCCAGATGGCGCCGTCGTGGTCGAACAGCTCGGGGGTGGCCGTGGCGAAGTGCGCCGCCACCAGCGGGGACACGGTCCAGTCCAGCAGGCGGGTCGGCAGGCCGTGGTGCTGCGCCAGGGCCAGCCAGTTCCACAGCGTGTCGCGCTCAACGATGTTGCGGTGGGCGTACTTGCGAAAATTGCGCAGCAGGTGGTGCTCCAGCCTGACACGCTCTCCCACCACCCGCATCAGGGTCGTCTCCAGGCGGTACGAGGCCTGCTCGATGCCCCGGAACACGTAGGGCGAGCGGTGGCGGATGAGATCCGCCCGCCAGGAATCGCTGTATAGGGCTTCGATCAGTTCGTCCCAACTTTCCACACGCACTTCAGGCATAGATCCCTTCTCTCCGGCGTTCAGCCCCGGCGCATCCACACGCCCAGACCAATCAGGCCCGCCCCGATGGCGCACATGATCAGGATGGCCATACCCACCGCATTTTCCAGCGGCTCCCCGTCCGCGCCGGGATCCACCGGCTCTGCCGTGGGCGTCTCCGCGGGCGTGGGGGCCAGCGTAGACGTGGCGCTGGCCGCCAGGCGCTGGCCCGGTGTTATGCCCTCGGGGGTACCCCCCACGTTGGCCGTGGGCGTGACCGGGATGTGCGTGGGGGCGAAGCCGACCAACAGCTTTTGCCCATTGTAGACGGTCAGGTCGTCTTCGGCGTACTGGTTCCAACCCTGGATCTGGCGGATGGTGGTGCCGTAGGCGATGGCAATGCTCCACAGCGACTGGCCGTTGCCCACGGTGTGCACCAGCGAGCCGTCCGGCAGGGGCGTGACCATCTGCATGGGGGCGATGTACTGCGAGACGGCCGCTTCGGCCGGGGCGACGGTGGCCGTGCTCCCGCCGGGGGTGGCCGTCTTCTGTGAGCCCGAGACGTACTTGCCCATGCTGGTGTAGGCGGCGTGTACCACCATGTAGACGCTGCCGTCCGCGGCCTGGGCCACCCCGGCCCCGATGTGGGTGTAGGCCGGGTTGACCATGGGGATCTGGTGGGTGTCGTCGGCCCAGATTTGCAGCACCAGTTCTTCTTCGCCCGGCGGGGCGATGGCGAAGTTCTCGGTAGCCCAGGCGTCGTCGCCCGCGCCGTAACCGGCGGCCAGCACGCGGCTCTTGACGTCGCCGATGTGGCCCTGGAGCATGCCGGCCGCCATGGTGTCCGCCGTCCACTGCGCTGTGGACATCAGGATGGGGTCTACCGTGAGGGCCGCCAGGCCGTTGCCGCCCCGGCCCACGTTGACCAGGTTGACCAGGTCGGTGGTGGTGATCTCCGGCAGGGGGTTGCCCGGTGTGGGGGTCGCTTCGTCACCCGGCGGCCCCAGCAAGAAAATACATAAACAGGCCAGCAGGATACTCTTCATCGCAGAATCGAATCCGCCTTTCTATTTTTGTAGGCGCGTCTGCACGCCGGGGGAGCCGGCAGGCAAACGAGCGCCGCCGTGGCGCTACAGCCGCGGCATCTGGTCGATGATAGCCTGCATCCACTCCAGGTGCTCGGCGTAATGTTCGTACGTGTCTCCCGCCAGCCACAGCACCACCGGCTGCCCGGCGTTGTCGCCGCTCGCCTCCGGCTGGTAGTAGCGGTAGGGCCGGAAGAGATCCTCGTCGCTCATGCGGACCAGCGCCGCCAGCAGTTCCTGGTGCGTACGGCGGAAGTCGGCCAGCACCTCGGGCAAGGGGCGGGATTTCTGCGTCTCGAATAGGACGTTATTGATGGCGTCTACGTTCCCGGCGGCGGCCAGTTCGGCCGGCACGCCCATGGCCGCGTAGCGCGGCCGGGATTGCAGCAGCGCCACCATGCTCAGCTCCCAGGCGGTGAGGTGGGCGACGTGGTCTTTGATCGACCAGCCTTCCGGCCCGGGCATGACCATCTGCGCCTCGCTCAGGCCGGCCAGCATGCCTTCCAGGCGCTCCCGGCCGGCCCGGATCCAATCCAACAGCTCTTGTTTATTCTTCGGGCTGGGTGTTTCCATCTTTCCTCCCTGTCTGCCTCTTTCCGTCCTCGCTCCCGGGCTGGCCGGCTTCCACCTCCCGGCGCAGGGCGGCGAACATTTCCACCAGGGCTTCCAGCGGGTAATGGGCGTTCAACCCGCTGGGGTTGGGCAGCACCCACACGCGCGTCTCCCCCAGGGATGGCTCCTCCTGCGGCCCCGGCTGCGCCTGGGGCCGGTGAAAGGCGCTGCGATAGGCGCCCACCCCCAACACAGCCAGGTAGCGCGGCCGCAGGCCCAACACTTTGGCCCGCAGCGCCTGGCCGCCCTGCACCAGCTCATCTGT
>JAAZNB010000660.1 GCA_012798515.1 Chloroflexota bacterium | reverse complement strand
TTCTATCGCAATAGCGTATTTTAACAATATCGATCCTCATGCATGCAGTGAGCGCTTGTGGAAACTTTAACCTATGCCAATGACGCTTGAAGATATCGCTCGGATCAGTGGATATTCGCGTTCTACCGTGTCGCGGGTCATCAACGGCGACGACAACGTCAGCGAAAAAGCCCGCCAGAAGATCTCGGAAGTCATCCACCGCTTCGAGTTCCAACCCAACCTGGCGGCGCGCGGGCTGGCCTCGGGGCGGGCCAAGGTGCTGGGACTGGTCATCCCCATGGGGGTGAATTCGATCTTCGCCGACCCGTTCTTCCCGCTGCTGATCCAGGGCGTGTCCTCGGGCTGCAACGCCAACGATTACTCGGTCATGCTGTGGCTGGCCGAACCGGAATACGAACGGCGTACGATCACCAAGATCCTGTACAACGGCCTGGTGGACGGCGTGATCGTCTCATCGATGCTCACCGACGATCCCATTGCCGAGGCCCTGCTGCGCAGTAAGCTGCCTTTCCTGCTCATCGGGCGCCATCCCAGCCATCCCGAGATCGATTACGTCGACGTGGACAACTACAGCGGCGCCCGCCAGGCGGTGCTGCATTTGCTGCGCATAGGCTACCAGCGCATCGCCACCATCGCCGGCCCGCAGAACATGGTGGTGGGCACGGACCGCTACTGGGGCTACGTGGAGACGCTGCAGGAACGCGGGTTGGACGTGCAGCCGGAGCTGATCACCGAGGGCGATTTCACCGACGCCGGCGGCTACGAAGCCATGCAGCGCCTGCTGCGGGCCCGGCCGGACGCCGTGTTTGCCGCCAGCGACGCCATGGCCAACGGCGCCCTGCGCGCCCTGCACGACGCGGGGCTGCGCGTGCCCGAAGACGTGGCCGTGGTGGGTTTCGACGACGTGCCCTTTGCCTGCCGCACCAGCCCGGCCCTGACCACGGTGCGCCAACCGATCACGCGGGTGGGTTACATGGCGGCCGAGACACTCATCCATTCCATCGGCCGCACGGAAGCCGAGCCGAATCACGTCGTCCTGCCGACCGAGCTGGTCATCCGGGAGTCGTGTGGGGCTAACCTGAAACGAATGCGCCGGTAAACCCGGGGCGCGTGACCTGGCAGTCCGGGGTGGGGGAGCACCGGGCTGCATTTTTTTATACCGGCCTGCCGGTAGGGGAGAGCCCTTCCCGGCCGGGTGAGAAATGCCTCGCGGCTATTTCTGAGTGTGGGGCGCCAGGGCGAGAGAGGTGGGAATGAACTGCGGATATTTCGACCAAGCGCGCAAAACGTACGTGATTACCGACCCCAAGACGCCGGTCAAGTGGATCAATTACATCGGCACGCTGGAGTTCGGGGGGTTCGTGGACCACACCGGCGGGGCGCTGTTGTGCCGCGGCGACCCGGCCCTGAACCGCATCACCCGTTACCTGGCGCAGCTGCCGGCTTCGGATTTTAAAGGCGAGACGCTGTACCTGCGCCGGCGGGGGCCGGGCGGCTACCAGGTCTGGTCGCCTTTCTACGTGCCCGGGCTGACGCCCTACGAAAAATATGAATGCCACGTGGGCCTGGGCTATATGCGCATCGTTTCCCAGGTAGACGGGGTGGAGAGCGACGTGCGCATTTTTGTCCCCCGCGGTGAGCAGGCCGAGCTGCGCGACGTGCGCATCACCAACCGCAGCGCCCAGGCGGTGGAACTGGACGCCATCCCGGTGGTGGAATATACCCATTTCGATGCCCTCAAGCAGCTCACCAACGCCGATTGGGTGCCCCAGACCATGCAGAGCTGGGCGCTGCCCCAGGCGGACGGGCGGGTGGTGCTGTGCCAGGCGGCCTTTATGCGCCGCGGGATGCACGTCAATTACTTTACGACCAGCCTGCCGGCTGCGTCCTACGAGACCGACCGGCGGGTCTTCCTGGGGGACAACGAATATGGCACCTGGGCCGATCCGCGCAGCCTGCATTCCACCCAGCTGCCCTGCACCCAGGCGCGGCGAGGGGACAATATCGGGGCCCTGCTGGTCCCCCTGGGCCGCCTGGAGACGGGCGAGACGCGCCGCCTGATCGTGCAGCTGGGGCAGACCGACCGCGTGGAGGCCCACCTGGACGAGATCGAGGCGCGTATGCAGCCGGAAAACGTCGACCGGGCCTGGCAGGCGCTGGCGGAATTCTGGGAGGATTACCTGTCCCGTATCCAGGTGGACACACCCGACGCGGCCATGAACGCCATGTTGAACGTGCACAACCCGCGCCAGTGTTACACCACCCTGACCTGGTCACGCTACCTCTCGCTGTACCAGCTGGGCTA
>JAAZNB010000659.1 GCA_012798515.1 Chloroflexota bacterium | reverse complement strand
TCGAAGTTCTCCCTCAGGTTGCCCTGGTCCCTGTGCAGCGGATCGCCAAACAGGTTGGCGGATACGTAGGGTTCGTTCTCGGCCAGGGCGTGGCCGATGACGCCAAAATCGATGGGGAAGACGCGCCCTTCCAGGCCGGCCAGCATCCCCCGGCCCAGGATCACCTGGAACACCTCGCGGGCTGCGTAGCTGAGGATCAGGGCCCCGTGCTCCGAATCGAAGATCTTCAATGCCGCGTCCAGCAGCTCCACGTAGATCTCCTGGCTGGTCTGCGCCATGCGCAGCACGGTCGAGACGCGGTTCAGGGCCTCCAGCTCGGCCAGGCGGCTGCGCGTTTCTTCGAACAGGCGCGCCGTGTGCACCGCACTGGCCGCCTGCCCGGACAACAGGCTCAGCAGCCGCAGGTCGTTTTCAGTGAACTGCCAGTGCAGCGACCGGGTCTCGGCCACGAACAATATGCCCACAAACCGGCCGGCGTAGCTCATCGGCGCCATGGCGGCCGAATGGATCAACACGTCCGGCAGGCCCAGCTCCTCTTTGAGGCGCAGCGAATAATTGTTGATGATGGCCGGCTGGTGGGTGGTGAGAATATCCCGCGTTACTTCCAGGTAAGGGTCCAGGCGCATACCGCGGTACTGGTCATCATAATTGCACAGCACCACCAGCTCCAGGTCTCTGCGGTGCGCATCGAAGAGGAAGATCCCCCCCGTCGAGGCCGAGATCATCTCCAGGGCATACTGCACGGTCGTCTCCAGCAGCTCGATGGCCGGCTTTTGCGCCACCATCTCCGCGGTGGCCTCGTACAGCTTGGTGAATTCGAACGCCCGGCGGGCCGTCTGGTCATACAACGTCTCGCGCTGGATGGCGTTGGCGGCAATGTCCGTGATGGCATTCAACAACACCAGCTCTTCCCGGCTGAACGGGTTGGCGCCCGGTTCCGGCGCCTCCCGGCGGATCTCTCGCGTCACCCACACCGCCCCGATCAGGTCACCGTGGAAGACCATGGGCGCCTTGATCACCCACTCGTCTTCCGGCGTGCGGTACTGGCGCAGGCGGTTGACCGGGAGGTGTTCCTGGGCCACTGCTTCCATACACTGCCAGGTCGTCCCGCCGCGCTCCCACATGTGGGGCGAGATCGAATACCCCGGCAGCAGCGCAGCCCAATTTCCCCTGGCCATGGCCAGGACCTCTTTGCCGTCCTCCGAGTCGACCAGGGTAATGGCCACGTTGTGCGGCGCCAGCAGGTGCTGCACCTGCTCCAGGATGGCCGGCACCATTTCGCTTTTGTTGGTTGCCGTCCGCATGGCCGAGCTGACCTTGACGATGGCCTCCAGCTCGCTCTCGTGCAGCTTGCGATGGGTAACGTCCTCGGCGATCCCTACCAGGCGGTCGATATTCCCCGCTTCGTCCTCGACGGGAAAAGTGCGCGCCCACACCCAATGCACCTTTCCGCTCGGGTGTAGCAGTCGAAATTCGCGGTCGAACAGCCCCGTCTCGCGGCTGCGCTGAAAGTC
>JAAZNB010000004.1 GCA_012798515.1 Chloroflexota bacterium | reverse complement strand
TTATATACAGAAGCAATTCTCCGCCCGTTTTCCAGCAAATCTTCCAGCTACACCTCGTTTTCTTTTTGGGCCGGGCTTACATTCCGGCGATGTGCACCTAACGGGCAGATCGGAACTATCGTTCTTGATCAGCCGTCTCGACCTGTTGGGCGCGCTGACATATCGTTAGGAAGGAGCACACCGCGCCGGCCGGCGGCTTCTCCTGGGGCAGGAACCCGTTCAACCGGTGAAGCAGGGCTCTCTGGACGCCGGCCTCGCCTTACGCCAGGCGCGTCAGGAACGCATTGGCCTCTGAACGCGGCAGGCGATAGATCAGTTCCTGGCATTGGAGGGCCGTCAGGGAGTGCAAGTTGGAGCTGTTCTCCGCAGCGGCCTGTAGCAGGAAAAGATCGCCGCAAAACACCTGGATCCGGCCGGCCGGCATACACGGCAAAGATGGGCTGCCGCACATCGCCAGCAGCCCATCTTATTCTCCACTCGATACCGTTCTGAGAAGGATTTTTGCTGCCCCCTAACGCACAGTGTGCCGGTTGATCGCAGCCCAATGGTCGACCAATCGGTACCCGGGTTATGTCCACGCCGATCGAGAAGTGTGCGCCCGGTTAGATCAGACCGCCAGCATGTGGTCGGTCAGCAGCAGGCGCACGTGAGCGGGGTCGTGCATCCAGAAGCCCTCCGGCGTGGCCTCTACAGCGATGCCTGCCGCCCGCGCCCTCTCGGCTACGCGCAGTAGATCTTCCGCCGTGGGCAGCACGATGGTGAAATAGCGCAGGCCCAGGGCGCCGGCCGGGGCCGGGGGCGCATGCGTGCCTTTCCAGGTGTTGAATGCCACCACATGGGGCTGTTGTTCGTCCAGCCCCACCTCACCCATGCGAAAGCCTTCGAACAACGGCCCCTCCTGGAACCCCAGCACCCCGGCGTAGAAATCCATCGAGGCTTTCAGGCCGGAAGCATACAGGTGCACGTGGCCCAGGCGGGTGCCTTCCGGCAGGGGCAGGTCCAGGCGGTCGGTCTCGTCCAGCTCGCTCAGCAGGGCTTCCACGTCCAGAGGATCGCGCCCACTGCCTACCCGCCCGTCGGCGTAACGCACCAGCATCTGCCCGTTGACGATCTCCATCTTCCCATCCTCCAGAGAGCGCACGTACAGCTCGATATTGTTGCCCTCCGGATCGTCCAGGTAGGTGGTCTTGGAGATGCCGTGGTCGGTGGGGTAATTGGGATAGCGCAAGGCAAACAGCCGCGCCAGGGCGCGGGCCAGCTCTTTGCGGCTGGGGTACAGGATGGCAAAATGATACATCCCCGTGGTGTGCTGCACCCGCCGTGCAGCCGGGTCTTCGCTCAAGCGCAGCAGGATCTCGGACTGGGTGCCCAGGGCCGCCTCGGCCCCCTGGCGCCAGTGCAGCTGGAAGCCGAGTACGCGGGTATAGAACTGGATCTCGTCATCCAGGCTGTGGATCGTCAAATGGACATGGCCCAGGCGGGTGGTGGCCGGCAGAAGCGCAGCCGGCCGGGTTTGGGGTTGGGTAAATGTAGTCATAGGATCTCCATCACAATGGGAGGGCGACGTAGCGCCCGTAGACGACGAAAGCCGCCAGCGCCAGTAACACGAAGTTGACGGCGATCATGGGCAGCTCTTTGCGGCGCAGATGGGTCAACATGGCGCCGATCATGGTCAGCGCCAGGCCCAACGCCGCCAGGGGCGTCAGCCCGGGAAGGATGCCGGTAACGGCCGGGAGGATCAACCCGGCAGCGCCCAGCACTTCCAACAGGCCAATCAAGCGCACAGTGCCCTGGGAAAAGTCTTCCACATAGCGCATCTGCGGCTGAAGTTTCTCTTTAGGCTGGGTCAATTTCAACGTGCCCGCCATAACAAAAGCCAGGGCCAACAGGACCTGAATGATCCACAAAGTAACGTTCATGAATATCCCTCCTCAATCCTTACGGCTCACCCACCAGGACGCCTGTCGCGGATTGCGTGGCGAATGGCAAATAGCCGGTCGTAAATAAAATCGTTTCGATGCTCAAGATTAGGATGCTAAGCATTGGGGTAAAAAAAATTAACCCACTGCGCTGATGTTATCGATGATCTGCTGCAGCCAGCGACGCAGCAGGGCCCGTTCTTCCGGGTTGAGTCCCTGGAAAACCAGCTCCTGCAGATGGCCGAACTGCTGGTTGATGGAGCCTTCTTTCTGGCAGCCCGTTTGCGTCAGGTATACCCGC
>JAAZNB010000114.1 GCA_012798515.1 Chloroflexota bacterium | reverse complement strand
CTGCCCGGGAAAGCGCTGAGTGAAGCCGGCGACTGCCTGAGCGAGCCGGGCTGGGATGAACTGGCCGATAGCCTGGGACGGATGGCGCGCCTGCTACACGGGACGACGCCTCCCGGGGCGCCGCTCTTCCCGGATTCCTGGCCGCCGTTTGTGGGCTTTCTGGCACGCCAGCGGGCGGCCTGCGTCGAAAACCAGCGCCGGTGGGGCAGCCTGCCGGCTCACCTGGTGGATCAGATACAAGATTATCTGCTGCCGGCCGAGCGGCTGATCGAAGCCGGGCGGGAGCCGCACCTGGTGCACGCTGACCTGACCGGCGATCACCTGCTGGGCTGGGTCACGGACGGTCGCTGGTCTACCAGCGGGCTGATCGACTTTGGCGATGCCCTGTCCGGCAGCCTGTTTTACGAGCTGCCGGCGTTGTATTTCAATCTGCTGCGCGGCAGTCCCCGGCGCCTGGCGCAGTTCATGCAGGCCTACCGGCCGGAGGCGGACGCCTGGCGCGATTTCGTTCCCAGGGCCATGACCGCTGCTCTGCTGCACCGTTTTGACGTGTTTGCCGACCTGTTCCTGTATCGCCCGGAGCTGGCCGGCGCAGACAGCCTGCAATCCCTGGCCGCAGAACTGTGGCGGCTGCCGGAAGTGGGCGCCTAAGCCGGGCCGTTTGGGCGTTCCTTTTCGTTATAATTAGGCTGTCACCGGGCTGCGCCGGCTGTGGTAGCTCGCGGATGGCCTATACGATACGATGCCTTGGAGGTTTGAGCATGGAAGTCTTCGAAATTACACAGGTGGATGACGAAGTGGTCAACGCGTTTGCGCGCCTGGTGCCGCAGCTTTCGTCATCTAGCCGGCTGCCTACCCGTGAGGAACTGCAAGATATGGTCGCTTCGCGAGCCTCGATCGTTCTGGCCGCCCGTCATCCGGAAAACGGCGCCATCGTTGGTTCACTCACCCTGGTCGTGTTCCGCATTCCCACCGGGGTGCGCGCCTGGATCGAGGACGTGGTGGTGGATGGCGCCGCCCGCGGCCATGGCATTGGAGAAGCGCTGACCCGCGCGGCCCTGGAGCGCGCCCGGCTAGAGGGCGCCAAGACGGTCGACCTGACCTCGCGCCCGTCCCGAGAGGCGGCCAATCGCCTGTACCAGCGGGTAGGTTTCGTCCCCCGCCAGACCAACCTCTATCGTTTCAACCTGGAAAAATAAAATTTGCCGGGGGAACCCCCTCCCGGCCATTTCATCGCGACGGAGTACAACATGGCAGATTTGTTGGATCGCTTGATCGGCCGCTGGGAGCTGAACGGGCAGGTGGGGACGTTGCCGCTGCGCCAGGAAGTCAGCGCCGGCTGGTCGTTGGGCGGCCGTTACGTCGAGGCGCGTTTCCGTTCTCTGGCGGGTCAGGCGCCATACGAAGCGGTGATCTACCTGGCTGCCCTGCCCGCCGAGGAGGGTTACGTGATGCACCAACTGGATTCGCGTGACGTGGCCCTGGAGGGAGCGGTGGCCCGTGGCCGCCGGGTGAAAGACAGCCTGCGTTTTACCCTCCCCGGGGCGGAAGGCCAGGCCCATTACACCTGGCATTACGCGGCCGGGGAAGATACCTGGCGCCTGGAGCACAGCCGAGAGCAAGATGGGCAGGCGACGCTCCTGTCTACAGCAGAGATGAAACGCCTGGCCTGGTTGTAATCCCGGCCGGCAGGAGGTGCAGGATGTAAGCTTACCGGTATTTTGTACAACAAACCTTATACAAAAACGTACTTAACTAAATTATAGGTAGACAAGCGAGACAACAATTTTTATAATATTAAAGAAGGGCATCCTGCGTGGCCATTATAATTCCTCCAGCTACCCTCCTGCTTTTTTTATCGGTTGCCTTATCCGCTTCCATGGCGGTGTACGGCTGGCGCCGCCGGCGAAGCGTGCCCGGTGGTTATGTATTTGTCCTTATCACTGCTGCGACCAGCCTGTGGGCCTTCAGCGAGGGCATGGAGTCCGTGTCTGCGGACCTGCCCAGCCGCCTGCTGTGGGCCAAGATTACTTATCTTGGCGTGGTCAATCTGCCCCCTTTATGGCTGTATTTTGCCTTTAAACATACCCGTCACGACAAAGACCTTTCCTGGCACAAGGTGCTCGCCATCTGGCTGGTGCCCCTGACAACCCTGCTGCTGGCGCTGACCAATGAAAGCCACGGGCTGATGTGGCGCGGTTATCTCCCTGTTCCGGGGACCAACGAGGTAATCTACCTGCCCGGGTTGTGGTTCTGGGTCTCGGTAGCCTACAGCTACGCCCTCATGGCGGTTGGAACGGCGGTCATGGCCGTGGCCACCCTGCGCGCCCGGGATCTCTATCGCAAACAGTTTGCCGTGATCCTGATCTGCGCCGTCATCCCCTGGGTGGCCAACGTGGCCTACGTATTCCACTTCTCCCCGCTGCCGGGCGTGGACCTGACCCCGCTGTCGTTTACCCTGACCGGCCTGCTGCTGGCCTTTGGCTACCTGGAGCTGCACCTGTTCGAGCTGTTGCCGGTGTCTATCGATTCCCTGGTGAGCAATTTTCCCGATGGGGTGCAGGTCATGGATGCCCAAAACCGGGTCATCGAAATCAACCCGGTGGCGCGCCGCTTTCTGGACGTGCAAGGGAATCCTATCGGCCGGCCGGCCGCAGACCTGCTGCAAAAAGTGCCCGGATTGGTGGAGTTCTACGATCAGGCTCCCCCAACGGCCTGTGTTCACAAGGTCTTCATCAACCCTGGCTTTCGCTATTTGAGGGCAGAAATCTCGCCGATCTATGAACAAAACGGCCATTTTGCCGGGCGGGCGATCGCTTATCACGACGTGACCGAACGTTTGCACACCGAGGAACGCCTGGCCTGGGAACTGGAGATGAACGCTGCCCAGGCAGAGCTGTCGCGCCAGATTTTGTCCGAGTTGGATGGCGAAGACCTGATCCGCCGTATGACCGAAAGAGCGCGGCACCTGTCGCGCAGCGAGGTGGGTATGATCGGCATCCTGGTCGAAGGAGAGTTGGGAGAAGGGGAGCAAATTTCGCCGCGCATGTTCCTCCAGTCAGGTGAGATCGGCTTCGAAGATCCCGGGCTGCTTGCCTTGTGGGAACGCGCCCGTGGCAGCCATACGACCCTGGCTATCTGCCTGCCCGGTGATGAAGGTAAGCGAATCGTCACGGCCGAAGTGGGCGAACGGCGTTTTCTGTGCGTGCCCATCCTTTTGGAAGAGCGCTGGATTGGGCAGATTGCCCTGGCCGATGCAGATCACGCCTATACAGAACGCGATCACGAGTTATTGCAGCGCCTGGCCAACCTGTACGCCATCTATTATCGGCGCCAGAAAGCAGAGACCGACCTGGTGATTTCGCGGGAGCAACTGGCCATCGTCAATATGATCGTCCGGTCTGTGTCGGCTAAACTGGAACTGAACGAGTTCCTTAAAGTCGTCGACCAGCAGGTCAATCGTTTCATCGATGCGCGGGCTTTCTTGATCGCCGAGTACGACCCAGGCGAAGAAACCTGGGTTCCCCGCTATCTCAAGGATCCCCGCGTGCATACGCACCACGAGTCTTACCCCATGAACGATGGGTTGGCCGGCTACGTGATCAAGAACCGTGAATCGGTTTGTTTGAACAGTATGGCCGCATTGACCGAGTTCTTTCGCAACACCGGCATCCATCCCCTGGGAAGTATGCCCTGTGCTATCATGGGGGTGCCCCTGGTGGTGGGCGACCGGGCCATCGGGGCCCTTCTGGCCCAGAACTACGAGCAGGAAAATTGTTACACCCCGGACATCTTCCAATTGTTTACCATGATCGGGTCGCCGGTTGCCATCGCCTTCGAGAACGCGCGCCTGTTCACCCGCATGGAACAGCTTGCCACTATCGACGCGCTCACCAATCTCTACAACCGCCATCACTTCTTTAAATTGGCCGAGATAGAGTTGGAACGATCCCAGCGCTATGACTGTCCTTTTTCCCTGGTGATGATCGATATCGACCATTTCAAACAGACCAATGACACGTATGGGCACATCGTAGGAGACATGGTGCTGCGCGCCGTGGCGAATGCCTGCCGTAAAACGCTGCGCAAGGTCGACGTCATTGGACGCTATGGCGGCGAGGAAATCATGGCCTTGTTACCCGAAACCGACGAGGAAGCGGCGCATTTGACGGCAGAGCGCCTGCGCCGCAGTATCGAGAATATGCGCGTCTACCTGGACGCAGGCTCGCCGGTGCAGGTAACGGCCAGCCTGGGGGTGACCACTTTGCACTCCGGGGAGGAGGCCTCTCTGCCGGTTCTGCTGGACCGGGCCGACCAGGCGATGTACATGGCCAAGCGCCTGGGGCGTAACCGGGTAGTAGATTTCGCCGGCATGCATTTGTAACCGCCCGGTGGAAACGGCGTAGTGGGTTCCACATAGTTATCCCGCATAAAATGGGACTTGTATTTGGCGTCTGAACCATGTATAATCATATAGAACATATGATCTATTCGTGCCAGGTTGTTATCAGGAGGGCGCCAGATGGGTTTGGGAATTTTTCGCAACGTCTTTGCCGTATCGTACCGGGTGAAAGATTGGGAAAAGGCCAAGCAGTTCTACAGCCAGGTGTTGGGCCTGCCCGTTTACTACTCGGATGATGCCTTTGGCTGGGCGGAATACGGCGGGACCAACGAGACGCGCGTTGCTATCGAGCGTGTGGATACAACGGAGCTGCGCACGGAACAAGGCGGCGGGCTGGCCATCTTCAGCGTGGATGACGCCCGGCAGGTGACCGAGGAGCTACGTGCCCGGGGCGTACGTTGCGACGATGTGATCTCGGTGCCCGGTTCAGTGACCTACGGGTCTTTTTACGACCCAGAGGGCAATCGATTCCAATTTGTCCAATACCCTGCCTCTACTTGAAGGCTTCGTACTGCCAGGGAGGATACCTGCTTAGAACTGCTGTGCCTGTGAATAGACTGCATCCTCTCCTTTTCTTCGACAGAGTGCTCCCGCCCCCAAGCGGCGGGCGGGAAACGAAAACGGCTGGGAAGGCATGATCCTTCCCAGCCGTTGTTTATCCGTCCGGTATGGGCCGGATCGGGGGGTTACAGTTCTGCCGAACGGGTGTTGATACGTTCCTGGACCAGGGTGATGAACTGCTCGATGGGCAGGTCGTCCTGGCGGGAACCGTCTCGCTTGCGCAGCGCCACCGAGTTGTTCTCCATCTCTTTGTTGCCCACCACCAGGATGTAGGGCACTTTCATGAGCTGGGCGTTGCGGATCTTGGCGTTCATGCGTTCCGAGGCCAGATCGGCCGAGGCGCGGATATTCAGGTCGTGCAGGCGTTTGGCCAGGCCGGCGACGTATTCCTGGTGAGCGTCAGTGATGGGGATCACGCGCACTTGCTCGGGGGCCAGCCACACCGGGAAGTTGCCGGCGTAGTGCTCAATGAGGAAACCGACCATGCGCTCGTGCGTGCTGAGCGGGGCACGGTGGATACACAAGGGGGTCTCTTCCTGGCCCTCTTTGTTGATGAAGCGCAGGTCAAAGCGGTCTGGCTGGGCGAAATCGACCTGGTTGGTGGCCAGGGTAAACTCGCGCCCGATGGCACTCCAGATCTGCACGTCGATCTTGGGCCCGTAGAAAGCAGCCTCGTCGGCGACTTCCACGAAGGGCACGTTGCCGTTGCTCATGGCCTGGCGCACCATGTCTTCCGTCTTCAACCACAGGCGCTCGTTGTCCACGTACTTTTTACCCAGGCCGCGTTTGTGGTGCGTGCTGAGGCGCATGACGTAGCGGTCGATGTTGAACAGCTTGAAGTATTCCTGGTACATGTCGATGACGCTGAGGAATTCCTGTTCGAACTGTTCTTCGGAGCAGTAAATGTGGGCATCGTTCATTTGCAGCGAGCGTACGCGCATCAAGCCGAACAGCTCACCGCTTTTCTCGTAGCGGTAGCAGGTGCCGTATTCAGCCAGGCGCAGGGGCAGTTCGCGGTAGCTGCGCGGCCGGCTGCCGAAGATCTTGTGGTGGAAGGGGCAGTTCATGGGCTTGACATAATATTTCACCCCTTCCAGTTCCATGGGCGGGTACATGCTCTCGGCGTAGTAGGGCAGGTGGCCGCTGCGCCGGAAGAGATCCTCTTTGGTCAGGTGTGGAGTGCGCACGCGCTCGTAACCGGCTTTGAACTCCATCTCCTTGGCCAGTTTCTCCAGTTCCTCGATCATCACGCCGCCGTGGGGCAGCCACAGGGGCAGGCCGGGGCCGACCTCTTCGTCGAAGATGAAGATCTCCAGGTCTTTACCAAGCTTGCGGTGGTCACGTTTCTTGGCCTCTTCGAGCTGCTGCAGGTAAGCATCCAGCTCTTGCTTGGTGTGCCAGGCTGTGCCGTAGATACGCTGTAGCATGGGGTTGTGCTCGTCGCCGCGCCAGTATGCGCCGGAGACGTTCATCAGCTTGATGGCCGAGGGGTTGATTTGCTTGGTATTTTCCACGTGTGGGCCGCGGCACAGGTCGACGAAAGAGTCTTGTTGGTAGATCGAGATCTCGGGCTTGACGTCCAGCGGGTTGCCGTATTCGTCCAGGCCGCCTTTCTCCAGACCTTCGATCAGCTCCAACTTGTAGGGTTGGTTTTTGAAAATCTGGCGGGCTTCATCGGCCGAAACGACCTGGCGTTTGAAATCATATTGCCCGGCGATGATCTGGCGCATGCGTTTTTCGATCTTTTCCAGGTCCTCGGGCGTCAGGGTGCGCGGCAGGTCGAAATCGTAATAGAAACCGTTCTCGATCGGCGGGCCAATGGTGTACTTGGCTTCGGGGAACATTTCGAGAATTGCCTGCGCCATAATGTGGGCACTGGAATGCCGGATGCGGTACAGATCACTGTCCTGGTAGCGTTCGATCTTCTGATCGGCCATTTCTGCCTCCTTCAAGGTTCAAATCCAATAGATAAAAGAAGAGTGATTACCCGGCCGGGAGAGAAAGAGGGGCCTCACCTCTTTTGACCCCGCCCGAGCAGTTCTTTGAGTAGTTGGCTGCTTTTTTCTCCGGCGCCGGCCGGAGCGGGCGCCGGTTAACAAAAAAACCCTCGCCCATCCAGGGGCGAGAGCCAGATCAATGCTCCGCGGTTCCACCCAGGTTAGCCGGATTCCCGGCTCTCTTGTGGGACGGTTAACGGGGTCAGCCGTCTTCCTTACTGCGGGCCGGAGGGTGTGGACTGCCGGTCCCGGTTGGGGTTGCCGCTCGCGGGGGGTTTTGGCCGGTCGTTTTCCCAGGGCGGCTCTCAGTCTTTGGCCGCCTTTCCCTGTGGGGACCTTCCCGGTTACTCTTCCCGGTCTTCGCGTTATCAGGTACACCTGTTCGAGATGGCAGCTCGAGGCTGGTCTCGTATTATAGACGAATTATATCTTTTCTGATCCGGCTTGGCAAGAGGTGTTTTTGGGGATGTCGAGCCGTCATTACGCCCAATTGGCGGCCCCAATGCCCTTTTTTGCCTTACCCGGTACGAAAATTGTAACCCAGGCAACCAGGTGGGCAATGCCTGCGTTTGACGTGTGCAAGGAATCCAGGTATATTTTGATGCAGCGGGGGAGGTTGTTTATGGAGAAGAGAACCGTTCTGGTGGTCGAAGACAACCCGGATAATTTGGATCTGATCCGTTATCTGATGGAAACGGCCGGTTACCAGGTATATACTGCCGAAGATGGGCGCCAGGCCCTGGAGCAGGCACAGCAGCGTCGCCCCGATTTTATGCTGCTGGACTTGACCATCCCGGAGATCGACGGGTGGGATCTGGCCCGGCAGTTGAAAGCCGGGGCGGACACGGCGCATATCTTTATCATCGCGCTCACCGGCCACGCCATGCCGGGGGACCGCAAACGCGCCCTCGAGTCGGGTTGCGACGCCTACGTCACCAAGCCGCTGGATACGCCCAATTTTGTCCACCAGGTGGAGACCCTGCTGAGTAAGGCGTAGAACCTATCCGCAAATCAGGTATCTCTGTTTTTGAGGTGGCATGCTGCCTTAAAAACGACGAGCTGAATAATTTTCGGATAGATACCTGGCCTGACAGGCTGCCCACCTGGCGAGGTCGTAGCGCGCGCCAGGTGGTGTAAGAATCCACGTGAATTCGATCGGCGGGCAAAGCGTACATCCCGAATCAAGTTTAAGATCTATTTGCCGGGGGAATGAACAGGTGTATAGAATTTGGCCGGTCGAGGGTGAGTGTTTCGACCGGCTTACTTAACAGCCAGCCCACCACCATCAGGTCGCCGACGGCGCCGCTGGCATTCAGCGTCAGGAACAACAACACAGCTATAAACCACCCGGGCGGGAGGACCGCCAGCAGGGCCACGCCCAGGAAGCTCAACAACACCAGGGGCGCCAGGCCGATCACCAGGTAGGGCGTGCGGCGGATGTACCACCCCGGGGCGCTGGCGCTGGCGTACAGGCCGGTGAAACGGAAGACGGGCCGGTCCCGGGTGAACAGCCAGAAGAAAAGCCCGTGGGCGGCCTCGTGCAGTACGATGACGGCTATGACGATGCCGAGCGCCGCGGCAAAGACTTCGAACAGTTCGGCGCTGCTGCCGAAACTGAAGCTGATGTTGAAATTGGCGGTCTCCTGCGGTCGCAGCCAGAACAAGATCTCAGAGAAGATCCAGCCTGCGCCGATCAGCAAGCCAACCCCGAGGAGGTTCATGGCAACCAGGGCGCGCCAGTCGCGCGACAGGTCCAGAACGCCTGCCGGACGGTAGTGGTCCGGGAGCGTGCGCGTGGCGTAACGGGTTTCTTGTACGGCTTCCATGGGGTTACGGCGCCGTGGTCGGCAGAGGGGTAGCCGTGGCGGTAAACGTGCGCGTGGGCACGCGCGTGTTGGTCGGCCAGGGGGTAAACGTAGCCCCATCGATCACCGGCGCCGGGAAAGAGGGCGGCTGGGTGTAGGTGGGCAGGGGGGCGCGGGTGGCGTCCAGGGTGATGGTTGCCTGGCGCGTCTCCACCGTGGGGGGCAGCACGGGCAGCGTCTGGACGTTAACGGTGGCCGTGGAGGTTGGCGTGGGGGCCGGCAGGGGCAGGCTGAGCCACTGCATGTTGAAGGCCAGGGCCAGGCCGGCCGCGGCGGCCAGCACCCCGGCCAGGCAGCCCAGGGGCAGCCAGTTGCGCCGGCGGCCTGCCCGGGGCGGATAGAGATATTCCGGCACCTGGATAGCAATCAGGGTGATGTTGTCGTGCCCGCCGCGCTGGTTGGCCAGATCGATCAGGTATTGGGCGGCCGATTCGAAAGAACGTTGCTGCTGGAAAGCGGCGGCGATTTCTTCGTCGCTGACCAGGTCGGTGAGCCCGTCGCTGCACAGCAAGAGGCGATCGCCGGCTTTCAGGGGCATACCCTGGTTGGTCTCCGACTGATAGTCGCTCTCCCTTTCGGACAGGCGCAGGCGCATGTCCACGTCGGGCGGGGTGGGTGAGCCCAGGTAGCGGCGGATCACGTGGGCGTTGGGGTGGCCGCGTACCTGGTCGGGCTGTAGTACGCCGTTTTCCAGGGCTTCCTGGATCCAGGTGTGGTCGGTGCTCAATTGCTGGATGTCGCCGTTGCGCATCAGGTAAATGCGCGAATCGCCTACCGTGGCGATGAACAGGCGGCTGCCGTAGATCCAGGCGCAGGCACAGGTGGCGCCCATCCCCTGGCGGGAAGGGTCGTTCTGAGACTGGATGTAGACCTCCTGGCTGGCTTCCAGGATGGCCTGCTGTAAGATCGAAAGCGGGTGTTGCCCGTTGCTCTCGGCGGCGCGCTGCGTGATCAGATCGACGACCATCTCGGCGGCGACTTCACCGGCGCGATGCCCGCCGATGCCATCGGCCAGCACGGCCAGCAGCACCGGGGTGTCGTCTTTGCTGTTGGTGCGATAAGCGGTGACGGCGAAACGGTCTTCGTTATTCTTCCCTGTCCTCCCGGGGTCGGTCAGGGCCACAACGGGGAAATGAGCGCTCTCAACACGGATCATGTCATTCTTCGATATACGGAGCTACTACTGGCTGGCGTTCGCGATTGGGGCTGCGCAGCTCGAAACGGAAGGTCACCCGGCCGAAGACCACCAGGTCGCCATGTTCGAGCGTAACGCCATGGGTTGATACCGGGGCGTAGTTTACCCAGGTGCCGGCGGTCGATCCGGCGTCGGCAAGGACGAACTTGCCTTCCTGGGTCTGCCACAGGCGGGCGTGCAGGCTGCTGACCGAGGGTGAGTCCAACACACAGATGGCCTGGCGGGAATCGCTTCCAAAGGTCGTCTCCGTGCGGATGATGGCTATCGAGCCACTGGAGGCCGGCTGGTGCTCTTCGTTGAGGCGCACCAGGCGGGCCGGGGCCGTGGGGCTGTCCGTACTGCGTGGCCAGGAAGGGCTGGGGTTGTTCTTGACCCCGCGGCGGATGAGATCATCCTGGCGGATTTCGATGGGCTGGGTCACCGGGTCCACCTTTTGGCGGCCGGCGCGAGGCCGGCTGCCCCGGCGGCGGCGCCGGCGCCCGGTGTAAACCAGGGCGGCCGCCAGGACCCCGGCGGTGACCAGCAGGGAAAGGCCGATCAGCAGCCGGTCTTGAGAAACGTTGATGTTGTTGAACAGGCCGCGCGGCGCCTCGACGTTGACCGTCACCGGCGTTTCGATGCTGCTCTGCACCAGGCCGAGGGTGTCTTCCACTTCGACGCGCAGGTGATGGGTATCGCTGGATTGGTAACTCTCCAGGGGCCAGTCGAAACGGGTAAACGGCGGCCGGGTGTTCTCGGCCACCAGGACGTCGTCCACGTACAGACTGGTGCGCGCCAGGTCCCGCTCGTGGCCATCGGGGAACTCGATGACGATCTCCAGCGGCAAGGACTGCGGTTCGAGCTGGGACTGTTCCCGCCATTGAGCGGGCCGTGACCAGGTGCGCTCGATGTTGACCGGGGGAGAGAGGAAAATGGGATTCGGAGGCGCTACGGAGAAATCGAAAGTGGTCTCGGCGCTTTCGACCGGGGTCTCCTCCAGCGCAGCGCGCACCGCCAGAGTCTGGCTGCCGCTGGTGTGGATGGAGGATGTATAGCTGGCCCGGTAGAGATAGCGCTGCGGTTGCAGCAGGTCATCGGGGCCGGGCAGCGTCTCGTAGCCAGAATAGGTAAACATTTGCCCGCCGGTGGAATCGGCCAGCGATTGCAGAGCCTGCCCGCCGGCCGTGTTGGCTGTGCTGGCCGAGCCGATCATCCACACGAAGATTTTTACCCCCTGCTGGGCAGCCCGCCCGGCCAGGTTGGGGATGGCTGTTTGTTGGGTGGTGTTGGGCGGGGGGGTGATGTAAAGGATGGCGCGCCGCATGAGCGGGTTCGGGTTGGCCTCTGCGGCCAGGTCGAGGGCCTGGTTGAGGCTGTTCAGGTCGGGCTGCTCGGACAGGAGGTCGGGCTGGTAGTTATGCAGCGCCATGGCCCATTCCATGGGGTCTTTCAGGCGGATGGCCTGCAAGCCGGTGTTGGTCACCAGGCTGAAATCGCTGGGCGTGTCGGCCGGTTGGGATTGGGCCCATTCCACCAGGTTGGTTTGCATCTGCTCGTATCCGCTGACCCCGGCCACCCGGTTGGCCAGCAAGGCGGCCGGGTTGAAGGCCACGATGATCTGGATCCCCGGTTCGAACAACTGCACCTGCTGGATGGCCCGCTCCTGGCCGTTTTCGACGGCCTGTAACTGGTTTGCCTGGAGGTCGGTGTTGAACTTGCCATCCGGGTCGTACGCTTCCAGGTACAGGTGGATGGTGGGGAATTCTTCCGTTTCCAGGGCGGCCAGCACCACCCTGGCGCTGCCCTCTTCATCCTGTGCGGCTGCGGGAGCCGCCGGAAGCAAGGCCGCCAATAGGAAAAAGATCCCCAGGAGGATCTGCCAGTGCGGCCGTTTAACCGTAAAGGTACGTTGGTGCAACATTACCTCTTATTTTAATGATAAATTCGATTTTTACACCCAGGAAATTTGCTCTCTTGGATCCTGGAATGCGCGCCGGTCACACGACGCACGGCCGGCTTCTCCGCTGAGGACCGCGGGGAACCAGGGCTCGCTGCCCCGGGCAGCGTTAACGTAATCATAACGACGTGTTCAGGCGCTTTTAACCTCAATATACTATCATAATTTGGTAAGTGAAAGTTTAATGAAACGGTCTAACAGTCAGGTATGTTGAGGTTCAGGGGGGCCTGGTTACCGGTTTGCAAAACAAGCAGGCATTGGGTGCTGCTTGTTTTGTCTTTTAAAACCTTTGCCGTGGTCTGATGACCGGGGGAAGCCGCCATGGGTGCAGGCGGGTAGATCGAGGCGCCGGACCGCCGGGGTGGCCCCACGGCCTGGCCGGGTCCCCCGGGTGTTCGTAGCACCCTCCGGAGGGCACCACTGCGGGTATGCCCGAGACGGCGCAGGCAAGCCGGCATTCCTTGCCAGCCGTGTTCGGTCGGGCGTAGAAGCCCGACCTGCTGATAGAGATGGGGGATTCCGCTCATGCAGACATTGCCCCACGTGTTCGTGGAGCAGACGGTGTTGGCGGATCGCCGGGGGCTTCGCTGCGCTCCGGAAAGCACGGCGCCGCGACGCGATGGAACAACTCACCTTAAACGTCTGTCGAATGTGCTGGACATGATAGAACGAATTTTCAGGCCGTAAATCCCCTACTCTTCGGGGCGATTGGCCGCTTTCCCCCGCGGATTATGTGTATAATTAAGGCGAACCTGCCGATTGCTTTCCTGCTTACATCAATCGACAGTAGGACCTTTGAAATGGACTTTCTCCTTAACCCGAATGTGGCCTATCTCCTGATTGTCAGCGGGTTTGTCCTGGCAATCCTGGCCTTGTTCTCCCCGGGCACAGGCCTGTTAGAAGCGGGAGCCTTCATCCTGCTTCTGCTGGGCGGTTTCAGTACCTATAACCTGGAAGTCAACGCCTGGGCGTTAGCAATCCTGTTGCTGGGTGTCTTCCCCTTCTTGTTGGCCTTACGCCGTACCCGCCAGTGGATTTTCCTGGTGATTTCCCTGTTGGCCCTGGTAGTGGGTTCAGTCTTCCTGTTCCGCAGTACCGGCAACCAGCCCTCTGTCCACCCGCTATTGGCCACGTTGGTGGCCTCCCTTTCCACTGCGCTGTTGTGGTTTGTGGCCAAGAAGGGCCTGGAGGCTATGGAGCAGGTGCCTGCGCATGATCTGTCCCATTTGATCGGGGAAATCGGGGAAGCCCAGACCGATATCAAGAAAGAAGGTTCTGTCTACGTAGGGGGCGAGGATTGGACTGCCTACAGTGATGCTCTAATCCTGGCCGGCAGCCGGGTGAAAGTTATTGACCGGGATGGGCTGGTGTTGCACGTCGAGGAAGTGCACAAAGATCCGCCTGCTGCGGGTTTACTTTCGTAAATCGTACCGTCAGGTTTTATCATCTTTAAGGAGGAATCGATGGATGCTATCGTGACCGTCTGGTGTCTGGTCGGCTTTGTGGTACTGGCAGTATTTGCCTTCCTGTTCAGCGCCATTAAAATTGTGCCTGAATACCAGCGCCTGGTGGTATTTCGTTTGGGGCGCAGTATTGGGGCGCGCGGCCCCGGCATTATGATCTTGATCCCGTTCGTGGATCGCGCCGTGCGCGTCGATCTGCGTGAACAGGTGCGTGAGATCCCGGTGCAAACTTCGATCACCCTGGACAACGCGCCCATTTCGATCGACTTCTTGTGGTACTACAAGGTATTCGATCCGGTACAGTCCGTCTTGCAGGTGGGTAGTTTTGAAATGGCCGCCCAGGGCATTGCCACAACCACGCTGCGCTCAGTCATCGGTGGCATTCTGCTGGACGACGTCCTCTCACAGCGCGAAAAGATCAACCAGTCGCTGCGCGCTCGCCTGGACGAAGTGACCGAGCGCTGGGGTGTTAAGGTCACCAACGTGGAAATCCGGGAGATCATCCCGCCCCGTGAAGTGCAGGAGGCCATGAACCGCCAGCTATCGGCAGAACGGAACCGCCGGGCCGTGGTCACCGAATCGACCGGTACTCGTGAGGCAGCCATCAACGTGGCCGATGGAGACCGCCAGGCGACCATCTTGCGGGCCGAAGGCGACAAGCAGTCGGCCATCTTGCGGGCGGAAGGCGAACGCCAGGCGCAGTTGTTACGCGCCGAAGGGTATGCTTCAGCGCTGCAAGCCATCTTTGGCGTGGCCAACACCATTGATTCCAAGACCATGACTTTGCAGTACTTCGAAACGCTCAAGACCATGTCGGCTAACCCGGCGACCAAATACATCTTCCCGATGGAGTTCACCAGCCTGCTGGACAGTTTTATCCGCGATCGCAAAGACGCCGCTGAGTGACCTTTGGGTAAGTTTTAGCCAGTTGAAGCAATCAATGGCGGGCAGGGTTCTCTGCCCGCCATGTCTATTATTGGAAATTAGGGTATGACGTCACAAATTACACGTTACCAGATCCTCCCAGCCAGCTGGAAAGACGTGGGCGAGCTGCGCCAGGTGGAGAAAGCCTGTTTCCAGGACGACGCCTGGCCGCTGCTGGATTTGCTGGGGGTATTAACCATGCCGGGGGTGGTGCGTCTCAAGGCCGTGGTGGATGGTGTTATGGCCGGCTTCGTCGCCGGGGAGCCGCGACCCGGCCCGGGGATCGGCTGGATCACTACGATCGGGGTGCTGCCGCAGTACCGGCGCCTGGGCATCGGGACGGCGCTGCTGGCGGCTGCCGAGGAACAAATGGGCATGCCGCGCGTGCGCCTGACCATGCGGCGTTCCAATACGGTGGCGCAAGCCCTGTATCAAAAAGAGGGTTATCACCAGGTAGAGGTTTGGCCCAGGTACTATGCCGGGGGTGAAGATGGGGTAGTTTTTGAGAAAGAACGTTGACTTTCTTGGCGACTCGTACTATTATATAGTTTACTAATTGGAGCAGCTACCGCCATGCGAGTGTTTTCTTCTACTTATTTAGGATTGCCATAATTAGGCACGCGTTTCGAGCGCGTGCCTTTTTATTCTATAAGAGAAAGTCTTGAAAGGAGAACGACCATGGACTATGGCATGATTGGCAAACTTGAAAAAGCCAAGCGGTATGCCCAGGAACGTAATCGCTTTCACTTTTCGTCCTTTACCGTTACTGTGGATGGAGAGAACAACCCGCACACCGTACGCTATAACAACGGTGATTGGAACTGTGATTGTGAGTTTTTCCGCACCCGCGGCCGCTGCAGCCATACAATGGCGCTCGAGTTCATTCTAGAAGGCATGGTGCTGCCCGAGGCGCAGCAGGTCTAAACTCCCGTTTGGCCCTATCTGATTAACAGTCGCCCTACGGCCCCCGGAGATCCGGGGGCCGTTTCTGATTCCGCCGCATTTTACCTGTCACCAATGGTTTGACGAAACCAAACCTTTATAGTAGTTTAAGGGGGATATCGGCATGTGAATTTAGGCTGTCCTGAAACAGCATATCGAGGGGGCTATTTAAAAAAGAGCCTGCGCTCGCCATGCGCACGGCCGTGTGTATTTTGAACCATCTATCGTGGAGGAATATGTTCCCAAAGCCTTATTACCGCTGGCGCCCCCATCCCTGGCACGG